>JBLIGH010000031.1:0-14881 GCA_047636855.1 Pseudorhodobacter sp. | reverse complement strand
TACAATACTGTAAGGCCCCACAGCGCCCTGGGCTATCGCCCACCCGCGCCGGAAAGCATGATGCCGATAGACCAGAGGCCCACCATGCACTAACATTCAAACTGGACCACCCGATGGGGGCACTCCAAGCCAATGCGAAAAATTACCATTCATTTGCATATCTTTAGGCAAATATTTCGGCCCCTTAGCGGGCTTTACTGTGTTCTTAGGTTTCGGAGTCTTTCGTTTTCAGAGGTGTTCCGTCTTGCACGATTCGCATTCTCAAACTGCGCAGGGTTAATGAGAAATCTTTATCAACTGAGGGAAGATCAGTTGGCACAAGGCCCTAAGAGACACGAGCAAAAAGCCATGCCTATTGAAGGGCCATTTTGCCTTTTGGATTTCACCCTCCGTTTGGAAACAATAAGACTTGAATGATCACTCGGTCCCGAAATGGAGGGTATATTCACCCCCGTTACGGCTCGTGTGTTTTCATAGCTTCAATGAAACTGGCTTGCTGTGCAGGGCTGGCTTCGGTCTGGTTGATCGCACGCCAATCCTCGAAGGGCATGCCGTAAATGATCTCGCGCGCGGCATCTTTGCCCATGTCGATGCTTTGGGCATTTGCCGCTTCTTGATACCAGCGAGACAGGCAATTGCGGCAAAACCCCGTTAGATTCATCATATCAATGTTTTGCACGTCAGGCCGGTCTTGCATCAAATGCTGAACCAAGCGCCGAAACGTGGCGGCTTCAAGCTCGGTGCGGGTCGTGTCATCCATTGGGTTATTCCTGTTCATCAAGGGTTTTAAGGGCGGCAACAAGAAGCGGGGCCAGGCGTGCGGCCCAGGCTTTTTGGTCTTGGGCATGGGTGATCAAATCGTTTCGCAATTCTATCAAAGTGTTGTGGCGACCATGGTGCAGCGCATGACGTTCTATCGCATCGCCCGGAAGATGGCCCGAATAGGGTTCGTTATCCCCAATAAGCAGATCAGGCACCTTAGAAAGCTGCGCCAACAGGCTATGACTTAAGCGCGCGTCGTGATGCGAATAAAGCACACCGACCTGCCAAGGTCGGGGCGTGCGGCCTTGCAAGCAAGGGGTGAAAGAATGAACGGCGATGACAACTGTATCGGGCTGGCGCGCGGCCAGTGCGGCATAAGCCGCGTGATAGGGCCGATAGAGCCGGTCCAGCCGCGCGTCCACCTCGGTCACATCCACGGCGCGGTTGGTGGGGATGATCGTCCCATCATAGAGCTTCATCACCAAGGTGGGATCATCCTCGCCCCGGTTGGGATCGATGACAAGACGGCTGAAATCCGAGAGGATGGCGGGTGCATTCAAAGCCTCTGCCAGCGCAACGGTCAGGCCCGCAGCCCCGACGTCAAAAGCGATGTGCCGCGCCATATCTGCCGCTGTCATGCCAAGGTCACCGCCCCCAACCCAGTCAGGCACCCGGTTTGTGGCATGATCACAGCTTACCAGAAACCGCGATTTCCGGTCCTGCCCGACGATTTTGTAAGCTTCGTCTTGATAAATGTCCGACAATTTTAAGTCCCTGATACATAATCTTGTGCAAATGTAGGCTCACCGATCCGGAAGGGAAACCGACTTTCACGCCAATCGCATGAGTTTGATCAGCGCAAATTTATGCCCCGTTGCCCAAGCGTGCGAATTCAGCCATAAGACGCGTGGCCCACCGAAAAATTAAACACGAACCTTAAGGAACGAGGCTAATATGAGACGCCTTCGCAACGTTAAAATTGTGGCCACTCTGGGCCCGGCCTCGAATGATTACGAAACGATCCGCGCTTTGTTCGAAGCTGGCGCAGATGTTTTTCGTTTGAATATGAGCCATGGCACCCATGAGGATATTGCCGCGCGCCACAAAATCATTCGCCAAATCGAGACCGATACAGGTCGCCCGATCTGCATTCTGGCCGATCTTCAAGGCCCAAAGCTGCGTGTTGGCACTTTTGCCAATGATGGCGGCGAAGAATTGGTAGTGGGGGCTTCCTTCCGTATGGATCTGGATCCGGCACCTGGCGATGTCAGCCGCGTGCAACTGCCCCATCCCGAGATTTTCGAAGCGCTCGAGCCTGGCTCGTCGTTGCTGGTCAATGATGGCAAAATCAGCCTGACCGTTGTCACCTGTGGCAAAGATTTTGCCAATTGCACCGTGACTGTGGGGGGAATAATTTCGAACCGTAAGGGCGTAAACGTGCCTGACGTGGTGCTGCCCTTGGCCGCACTTTCGGAAAAAGACCGCCGAGATTTGGAATTTGCATGTCAGATCGGGGTCGACTGGTTGGCCTTGTCTTTTGTCCAGCGGGCAGAAGATGTGCTGGAAGCACGTGAATTGGCACGGGGGCGCGCCGCGATCTTGTCTAAAATTGAGAAACCAGCCGCAGTTAAAGCTTACGGCGCAATTTTGGCGGTGTCGGATGGCATCATGGTTGCACGCGGTGATCTGGGTGTGGAACTGCCGGTGCATGCCGTGCCCCCCATCCAAAAACGTCTGATCCGTGGTGCACGCGCTGCGGCCAAGCCGGTGATTGTTGCGACACAGATGCTCGAATCGATGATCGAATCGCCCGTTCCGACCCGTGCTGAGGTCTCGGATGTGGCGACTGCGATTTACGAAGGTGCTGACGCGATCATGCTTTCTGCAGAATCGGCTGCTGGCAAGTATCCGATCGAAGCGGTGACCACGATGAGCAATGTCGCGATTTCGGTTGAAAGCGATCCTACGTACCGCGAGGTAATCGAGGCTTCTCGGCGTGGGTCAAAAACTACCGTGGCGGATGCCATCGTTTCGGCTGCACGTGAGATTGCCGAGACCACAGATATCAAAGCCATTTGTTGCTTCACGCAAACCGGTAAGACCGTTAGTCTGGTTGCACGCGAACGGCCTCGGGTGCCAATTATCGCTTTGACACCGCTGATGGGGACTGCACGGCGGTTGTGCCTGACGTGGGGCGCGCATTGTGCCATCACCGAACCGCAGGATCGTTTCAAGGGGGCTGTGATTGCAGCCGCGCGGATCGCCCTTGCCCAGGGTTTTGCAACCGAGCAAGATCAGATCGTGATTACCGCAGGCGTGCCATTCAATACTTCTGGCACGACCAACATTCTGCGGGTGGCCCCCTGTGACGAACGCTTAATTTATCCGGCAGAAGCGGATTAATACTATATGTAGTATTGGATAGGGAGTATCGAATGGATCCGGATCTTTTATTGGTAATTGGGCTGGTTATTGGCCTTTTTACAGTCCCTTCGATGCTCTCTGCCTTTTCAGAAAGCCGCGCCCCGCGCGCGGCTTCTATTATGGTCCTCATTGCAGGCGTTTTGGTCGTTGTTGCTGTTATGAACAAACCCAATGGCTACAATGTCGACGATGTTCCCGATGTCTTTTTCCACGTCATTGGCCGCTATTTAAACTAAGCGAATTTCCGGGCTAAACAGCCAGTTTTCCCTTGCACCTGCACAAGGGCCGTCCTACATACCGCGCTCTACATAACCGTGTGACCGGCCTAAGTGGCATGCCGAGTCGTGCGAAAACCACTCGAACGAGGAGATGGAAATGCCCAAGATGAAGACCAAATCAGCGGCCAAGAAGCGCTTTAGCTTCACCGCATCCGGTAAGGTGAAAGCTGGCCCAGCTGGCAAACGCCACGGCATGATTAAACGTTCGACGAAATTCATTCGCGACGTCAGCGGGACAATGATCCTGTGTGATAGCGATGCGAAAATCGTCAAAAAATACATGCCCTATAACCGGTAAGGAGAGCCAAAGATGTCCCGCGTAAAATCTGGCGTCGTTACCCACGCCCGCCACCGCAAAGTAATCAAGGCTGCAAAAGGCTATTATGCCGCTCGCAGCACCAACTTCCGGACCGCTACTCAGGCTGTTGATAAAGCCAATCAGTACGCAACCCGTGACCGTAAGAATCGCAAGCGCAACTTCCGCGCTTTGTGGATCCAGCGGATCAATGCGGCTGTGCGTTTGTTTGATGTCGAGTTCACATACTCGCGCTTCATCAACGGGTTGAACCTGGCTGGTATCGAAGTTGACCGTAAAGTTCTGGCCGATCTGGCCGTGCATGAGCCCGAAGCGTTTAACGCAATCGCGGCACAAGCAAAGGCGGCGCTGGCTTAAAGCAACGCTTTCGAACAGAATAAGCTGCGGGCCGCAACGCCCGCAGCTTATTCATATCTAACGAAAGGACGCCCATGTCAGGCACCGGCCAGTATTTCCGCCATTTTCTCGCTCGTACTGACGAACGTGTTTTGGTAAAAATGGATCATTACATGGATGTCTATGACGACATTCTGGCACCATGGGCCGGCCGTACCGTGTCTTTTCTGGAAATTGGCGTCTATCTTGGCGGCTCGCTACGGATGTGGCGGGACTTTTTCTCACCAATGTCTCAGCTCACCTTTCTGGATATCGACCCCGCCTGCAAATTGCTGGAACTTGCAGGAACCACGGTAGAGATTGGCGACCAGACCGACACAGTCTTTCTGGGTAAAACAGCAGATGAATACGGCCCCTTTGACATCATCGTCGATGACGGCGGCCATAAGATGAACCAGCAGATCATCAGCTTTCAAGCGCTTTGGCCACGGCTGAACGATGGCGGGCTGTATATCGTCGAGGATACCCATACCAGTTATTGGCCAGGCTTCGGTGGCGGCCTGCGCGCGCCCGGCAGCTTTATCGAGTTTTCCAAGGCTCTGATTGATCTGATGCACAGTTGGTACACCGAAGACGACGCGGGCTTTCCGTTGCACCCACTGGCTGCCGAAATCGGCTCAATCCGGTATTATGACAGCCTCGTGGTGATCGAAAAGAAGCTAAAGCAGCCGCCGAAATCGATCTCATCCAAGAACGGTGTGATTTCCGAGTATGAGAATATGTTGAAGCAAAGAGGCCGCAGGTCGATTTTCTAAGGCGCGCCGCCCCCATTTGCGATCACCAGCTTGCAATCACCGCGCCTGCTGGTTAGCAAACCGCGAACCATCCCGGAGACTGACATGACCGCGCTTGACGATCTAAAAGCCAAATACCTGACCGCTTTGGCAAAAGCAAGCGATGAGGCCACGCTTGAAGAAGTCCGCCTTGCCGCCTTGGGCAAGAAGGGCGAGATCAGCCTGATGATGCGTGAATTGGGCAAGATGTCAGCTGAAGAGCGTCAAAGCTTCGGGGCTGCCTTGAACGCGCTGAAGGACGAAATTGACGCCGCATTGCGTGCCAAGAAAGTAGCACTTGCAGACGCTGCGTTGGATGCGCGTCTGCGCACTGAATGGCTGGATGTCACCTTGCCAGCCCGGCCGCGCCGCACGGGCTCTATCCATCCGGTCAGTCAAGTGACCGAGGAACTGACCGCGATATTCGCCGACATGGGTTTTGCCGTGGCGGAAGGCCCGCAGGTTGAAAGCGATTGGTATAATTTCGATGCTTTGAACATCCCGCCAGAACATCCGGCGCGGCAAGAGCATGACACCTTTTTCATGCACCGCGCCGAAGGCGATGATCGCCCGCCACATGTCCTGCGCACCCATACCAGCCCCGTCCAAATTCGCGCTCTGATGGCCCAAGGTGCGCCGATTCGCATCATCTGCCCGGGCCGCGTCTACCGGATGGACATGGATCAAACCCACTCGCCGATGTTCCATCAGGTTGAAGGTCTGGTGATCGGCAAGGATATCACGATGGCCAATCTGAAATGGGTGTTGGAAGAGTTCTTTTCCGCATTTTTTGGCAAGCCTGTGAAAACACGGTTCCGCGCGTCGCATTTCCCCTTCACCGAACCCTCGGCCGAGGTCGATATTCAATGCTCGTGGGTTGATGGGCAATTGCGCATTGGCGAAGGCGACGGTTGGATGGAGGTGCTGGGATCTGGCATGGTCCACCCACGTGTTTTGCGTGCGGCAGGCGTGGACCCGGAGGAATGGCAAGGCTTTGCCTTTGGCATGGGCATCGACCGAATGGCGATGCTGAAATACGGCATTCCCGATCTGCGCGCCTTTTTCGAAAGCGACCTGCGTTGGCTGCGCCATTACGGTTTCGCCGCTTTGGACGTTCCAGAGCTTGCGGGCGGTGTCGCGGGCTAGCGAACTCTGCCGGCTTTTGGCAATCAAATCGCTGCTTTCAAGCACCGTTATGCTCGAAGTTTAGCCATCCGTCGCCTTCACGGTTCCCGAATGGTGATTTGCGTGTAAGCTGTAGCTGTTCAAACCAAAGGCTTTGCGATGTTGTTTTTTGACTGGCTAAATTCGCTTTTCCGCACCCGCCCTGATGCCCCCGCCCCTGTCGCGGAGCCCGATCCCGATCCCGCAGCCCAACCGGGCTATACGCCCGACCCGGCCATTCGCGCCCACAGAGCCGCACATGACCCGCATTTCCCGGAAAAACGCGAACGCGCGATTGATGCGATCGAGCTGGCCCTAGGCGAGGTCGCGGCCTCATTCGGATTTACCGCAAAGCCGCGGTCTTGGGTTAAAATCAGTGAATTGGGTCAGGTTTCTCTTTACCTGCAACGCAGCCGCTATGGGTTTGAGGCTTGTGTTTACCTGTGTTTCCACCCTGCGAACCTGCCCGCAAAAGGCATTTGGGCAGAGGAAGAAGATTTGCCATTGGCTTGGTTTTACCCCGAGGCAGAAGCCGACGCTGCACGCGCCTTGATCTATCTTGATGTCCTTGAACAGCCCCAAATGTTAGAGCGCGCGATCCAGATATTATCAGAGCAGGCATTGCCTTGGTTAAGCTTGCATTTAACAGAAGACGACCCCGCAGGGTTTTAACCCTCCGCCACACCAAAGTCGTCAAAATCAGACTGGGAATGCTCGGCTTTGGGCAGCGTGCATGCCTAAGGCATTGGTAAATGACTGACCGTCATTTGGAGCAAATCCGCGGCATGGCTTTTGCGCCCCAACAGCCCCAGCATCACCAATGCGGTGAGCGCTAGAATCAGACAAAGCCGCACGATTGGCAATCGTTTGCGGTCAGCCGGTATGTCGAGCCAATTTTCCATCACACCTTGTACCACCTCAAAGCCGCAATATGTGGTAAATCATATGCCCATTTTCTAAACAAAGGGTTTCCAATTGCGAAACCTAACGCACCAGACTTTCCCTTTGCGCCCCAATGCGCTAATCCCTGCGGCACACAATACCTCATGAGGGCCGCTATGAAATTCACCCTGTCCTGGCTCAAGGATCACCTCGATACGCAAGCATCGCTTGACGATATTCTCTATGCCCTGACAGATTTGGGGCATGAGGTGGAAGCCGTTGAAAACCCAGCAGAAACACTGGGCGCTTTTCGGATATGCCGGGTGGTCGAGGCGGTCCAACATCCGAACGCAGATCGTCTGCGCCAATGCCGCGTTGAGACCTGGCCAAATGGCCCGGATGGCCCGCGCGAGGAAGTGCAGGTCGTGTGCGGTGCGCCGAATGCACGCACGGGGCTTGTCGGGGTCTTTGCCCCGGTTGGCACCCATGTTCCAGGCACGGGCGTCGATCTGAAGCCCGGCGTGATCCGCGGTGTCGAATCGAATGGGATGCTGTGTTCAGAACGCGAATTGATGCTGTCGGATGATCACGACGGTATTATCGATTTGCCCGCTGATGCACCACTTGGTCAGCGGTTCATCGATTATCGTGGCCTGAATGACCCGATGATTTATGTGAAAATCACACCAAACCGCCCCGACGGTCTGGGCGTGCGCGGCCTCGCGCGCGATCTTGCGGCACGTGGTTTGGGTGCGCTGATAGCACTAGAGATCCCTGTGATTGCAGGCAGCTATCCTTGCCCGATCAAGGTGGCGATTGCACCTGACCTCAAGACAAAAGCCTGCCCGCATTTCACTGGTCGCTTGATCCGGGGCGTGACCAACCGCCCCTCGCCAGCTTGGTTGCAAGCCCGATTGCGCGCAATTGGCCTGCGCCCGATCTCGACGCTTGTTGATATCACCAACTATTTCACCTTTGGCCTGAATCGCCCTTTGCATGTTTTTGATGCGGCCAAGATTACCGGCGATCTGCGCATTCACCCGGCGCAAGGTGGCGAGCAATTGCTGGCGTTGGATGGCAAAACCTACGACATTCGCGCCGGGCAAATGCTGATTTCTGACGATCAAGGCCCGGAATCGTTGGCAGGGATCATGGGCGGCGAAGCCTCGGGCTGTACCGCCGAGACGATCGATGTCTTTCTCGAATCTGCCTATTGGGACCCGATTACCATTGCGACCACGGGCCGCGCTTTGAAGATCAATTCCGATGCCCGCTACCGGTTTGAGCGCGGCGTCGACCCGGCTTTCACGCTGCCCGGTTTGCATCTGGCAACGCAGATGATCTTGGACCTATGTGGCGGCGAAGCCTCGGAGGTTGTGCAAGACGGCGCCGCGCCAGACACCACACGCCAGTACCGGTTTGATCCGGTGCGCACCGGCAAGCTGGTCGACATGGACATTCCCGAAGCGGTTCAGCGCCAAACGCTGGCGGCGCTTGGCTTTGTGCTGGATGGCGCGGCGGTGACACCCCCATCCTGGCGCCCAGACGTGCAGGATGATGTTGATATCATCGAAGAAATCGCCCGCATCGCCTCTTTGTCGAAGCTGGAAGGCAAAGCCCTGCCGCGTCTGCAACCTGGCGTGCCGCAGCCTATTTTGACACAGGCACAGCGGCGCGAGCGTACCGCGCGGCGCACATTGGCAGCCCTCGGTTACAATGAATGCGTCACCTACAGCTTCATCGACCACAAGGCCGCAACCCTGTTTGGCGGCGGCACCGATGCCTTGCGCATTGAGAACCCTATTTCGTCGGAAATGAGCCATCTGCGCCCCGATCTGTTGCCCGGATTGCTGCGCGCCGCAGCCCGCAACCAAGCGCGTGGTTTTATGGATATGGCGCTGGCAGAGGTCGGCCCGGCCTTCCAAGGCGGCGAACCCGGCGAGCAACATTTGCAAGCTACGGGCATCTTGATTGGGGCAACAGCGCCGCGTGATCCCTACGGCTCGCGCCGCCCGGTAGAGCTGTTTGATGCGAAGGCGGATGTCGAGGCGGTGCTGGCCGCATTGGGCGCACCAGCCCGGACCCAGATCAACCGCAAGGTTCCGGCATGGTTTCACCCCGGTCGCGCGGGCACAATTGCACTGGGGCCGAACATACTTGCGACTTTTGGCGAAATTCACCCAAAGATCTTGGCTGAAATGGATGTCAAAGGCCCCGCGATAGGCTTCACCATCTACCCTGCCAACGTGCCACAACCGAAGGTGAAAACCACCACCCGTGCAGCTTTGGCCATCAGTGACCTGCAAGCAGTCGAGCGTGATTTTGCCTTTGTCGTCGACACGCAGACCGAGGCACTGACAGCGCTGAACGCGGCACAAGGCGCTGATAAGGTGTTGATTGAAAGTGTGCGCCTGTTCGACCAATTCACAGGCGACAAGGCAGAAGCGCAGATGGGGGCAGGCAAAAAGTCGATTGCCTTTACCGTGCGGTTGCAACCGACATCAACCACCTTGACCGATAAAGATATCGAGGCTGTTTCAGCCAAAATCATCGAAAAAGTCAGCAAAGCAACCGGCGGTGCGCTGCGCGCCTAACCCGTTCGTTTTGAATTCAGAAAGGCCGTGCTGCATGTCGCAGCGTGGCCTTTTCGATAACACTTCACGTCAATCTAAGTTTGCAAGACGCCGGATTGCGGGCCATTCTAAAACGTCCACGCCGCTTTTGTGGATCAAGGCCCTATTCGCGATCGCGGCCCCAAGCTGCGCGACTTTGATCCCGCGGAATTTTTGCAAAGGGCCAATCAGAACCGTGCTGAGTGCGGGCCAAACCGCCAATGTTATGGCTTGCGACAGCCCGTACCGGTTTGTCGGCGTCAGGATCATGCAAGGGCGGAACAGACTTAACCCGTCGAATTCCAGCGCCCGCAAACCGTCCTCCAGCTCGCCCTTGCCGCGCAGAAAGAACGATGGCGAGCTTGACGAAGCACCGACCGAACCTAAAAGGCAGAAATGCCTCACCCCGGCCGCCTTGCAGGCTTTGGCGAAATTCAAAACGGCGTCCCGATCCGTCGCCAGAAAGTCCTCTTTCGAGGTTTTGGTGGGTTGTCCGACGCCCAAGGTGCAGATGGCAGTGTCATGCCCGCCCAGCAGGCCAGCGTAGCTGTCAGGATCAAAAATATCGACCCGGTCTTGCGTGACAATTGGCGCAGAAAGGCCGGGCACATCGCGCCGGCCCAGCAAGGTCAACCGCGCCAAGTGGCCGCGCGCCAAAAGCGTTTTTACAACCTCGCCGCCTACAGCACCAGTCGCACCCAGCATAACAATGGACTGCGTTTTGGGGTCAGCCATCAGCCACCTCTCCTTGTGAATAGGGTTAGCGGCGCGGTTTGCCCGTCCATGTCGCAAGCCAAGCCTTCAGGCGGCTCCAAATCCCTTCGGCCCGCGCATCAACCTCGTCGATCGTGTCGCCGATACTGTCCATCGCCGGATCAATCGTGCGTTCGCGAAACTGCGCCCACATGCGCCAAAGCAGCAGCAAAATCCCCGCCCACACCGTGAAGAACACAATGTTGAACCACGGAATGAAGGTTGCATCCGGCCCGTCCACCACCTCCATCGAAATAGCGTTCGGGAAAACCGTCAAAAACTCATTGCGCCAGCCATAATGGGTGATCGCCACCCATTTCGGGTTTTCGGCGGTCGAGATCAAATTCTGCGCTTCGGCCTGAAGGTTAGAGCTGTCGAGCTTGAAATAGGGCGGCCAACCCCAGCCGGTGTCCTCATTGCGGTACACCATCGGCTTACCGTTGCTGCGAAAGGTCTGGATGAAGAACACATCCCGATTTTTATCAACTGCGTTGCCAGTATCGGGGCTCGCCCAGAAGAAGGAATTCTCGCCAAAGTCGATGCGACGGTTTTCCGTGCCGACAACGCGCGCAATATCATACTGCGGCAGCGTGTAGTGGAAAAAGGAAAACAGCAAAATCGCGATTAGCGATAGGAAAGTCCATTTGACGTAGCGCATGTAAGGTCCGCCTCAGGCAAAGTTCAACAGATAGACTGCGGCTATCACGACCAGTGTCGGGATAACATAGACAAGCCAAACTAGCTTCTTGCGCAAACCGTTTTCGTAGCTCGCCATACCCGCGTCGATAAACTCGTCGCGCATGCCCGGCCCCTGCGCCCCATCCCAAACTTTTTCCAACTCTTCACGCCGCAAAGACCGCGAATAGATCGACAGCAGAAAGTACAGGATCGTCAGGCCAATATAGCCAAAAAGGGCAAGTCGAACAAATGCAATCATCGGCGGGCCTTGCGAATTACCCCCCACGGGCCGACCAATTCGGTCATGGTGGGGTTTGGTTTCGGTTCTGGCCGCTCGGCCTCGTCCATGCCCGGTTCCGGGCCAAACAGGGCCGCGCGCGCGCCTGCCTTGTCTACCTGATATTCCCGCGCCAGAAAATCCACAACATAGCCGCGCTTGCGATCAGACCAGCCACTGTAGCTGGCGTAGAACAGTTCTTTATGGGTGATGAACATTTGGCGCACATCCAAAGGGGCCAACTGGCTAAGCAGCATGTTCACCAAATCCCGATCCGCATGGGGGCGCGAGCGCAGGGTGTAAAAATAGGCTGGATGTTCCGAGGTAATGCGCGGCCAATCGCCGCCGCCTTCAACCCAAGCCAACAGCCGGGCAAGGGCCAGGAATTCCTCGGGCAAGGCTTTGCCCAGCCTATGCGCAATTTTGCGGAGATCCGAACGGCTGGCATCGCCCAGATCCAGATTCAGCGCGTCTGCGGCCTCGACTAGTATGAAATCCATCTTTTGCCGCAGCACCGCCGCTGCATCCATGCCGCGCGCCTTCACGATGGGTTCGACCAACCCGTTCTGTTCCAGCCAATCCGCGATTCTATTGCGTTGCGACAGGTCCATCACGTTCTCCGCGTCCACATCCCCAAGCGAGGACACGGGCAAGACCGAGATCAACCCCGGCACTTTAACCAAGCGGAAAAGGTACACCCCACCGAAATGCGCGGTCCAGAAATTCGACTGCTCAAAGGACATTCTTGGCAAGGAAATCGGCACGCGCGTCACATCACCAGTCCGCTTCGCCAGCCCAATCATCTGCGCGATCAAAACATCATCACGCCAGCCCTGCGGTTCATTGCGAAAGCGATCAATCATGGTGGCAAGCTTGGTCGCATCGGCCACATGCCCGCCGATTGTATCTGCTTCGATTTGGATCCGCCGAATATCCAGTAGGCGCGAAGGGCTTGAAACCTCATAGACCGAATTCGCCAGCTCGCCCGCCACAGCATCGCGCGCAGTCAACGCGAAAAGCTGCGCCTCATTCGCCTCGATGAACTGGCGCAAAATGCCACGTGATGTGGAAAACTTCACGTTCAGCAAAGGCGCTGTTTTCTGCGCGGTGGTCAGCAAGATGAACTGCCGGTTGCAGCCATTTGGGTTTAGGTACAGATCATCGCCCAACTCGTCGCCAATTTCTGGCGAGTAGCCCGATATATCGATGTGAAAATCGTCAAGCGTGGTTTCTTTTCCCACCAAATGCCGCAAGGCCCGATTGTAACGTTCGATCAATGCGGGCGAGGTAACCTCTATCAGGTTGCCAAACATCAGGCCTTTGGAGATCAGACGTTTCATCGTTTCAGTCGCATCCCAACAAATTTATTTCCCAGACCATAGGACCGGGACTAATCAAAGCAGCACAGCATCCAAAAGTAAATAGCCTTAACATTGGTGTGGTTGGGGAAGTTTGCGGTAATCGCTACGAGATTCCAACAAGAATTCATAAAGCATTTTGCGCGGCAAGGATAAAAACCCGCAGCGCGTGCCGAACAAGGGCGTGCTGCGGGTCAGGGTTTTAGCCGTAGCGGTATGGGCGACCGGCCTTGACCATATCGGCGTTGTATTTCTTGAGGATCTCGACAACCTTGGCCTTGGTTGGGCTTTCGGCTGCAATCTCGTCCCAGAACACCAATGCGGCGTCTTCGACCGTTTGCCATTCTGCATCCGGGATTGTGGTCAGCTTCATCTTGGTGCCGTTAACGCGCAACGACGCCTCACCACCCCAATACCACCACTGACGGTAGTAATGCGACTGGTCACAGCAAACGCGAAACAGCTCTTGCAGATGCGGGGGCAACTCGTTCCAACGGTCCATATTGGCAAAGAACGACCCGGCCCAAGCGCCCGAGATGTTGTTGGTCAGGAAGTAATTGGTCACATCGGCCCAACCCACGGTGTAGTCTTCGGTAATGCCTGACCATGCGATGCCGTCCAGCTCGCCTGTCTGAACCGCAACTTCGATATCTTCCCAAGGCAGCGTGACCGGGATAACGCCAAACTGCGCCATGAAACGACCCGCCGTTGGGAAGGTGAAGACGCGTTTGCCCTTCAAATCAGCAAGACTGTTGATCGGCTCTTTGGTGGCAAAATGGCACGGATCCCAAGCGCCCGCGCTGATATGTTTGACGCCAACTTTGGAATATTCTTCATCCCAGATTTCGGCCAAACCGTATTGGTTAAACAACACCGGCACATCAAGGCTGTAGCGGCTGCCAAAGGGGAAGTAACCACCAAAAACCGTAACCTCGGTGGGCGACGCCATCGAATCGTCATCTGATTGCACCGCATCAATCGTGCCGCGCTGCATCGCCTGAAACAGCTCGCCCGTGGGGACCAATTGGTCGGCAAAGAACAGCTCGATCTGCATTTGATCGCCAGCGATCTTGTTGAAACTATCAACCGCAGGTTTGATCACATGTTCGCCCAAGGCAGCCCCTGCATAGGTTTGCAGCCGCCATTTGATTGTGGATTGCGCCAAGGCCGGGGTTGCCAGAGCCGCTGCCGGGGCAATCGCGGCCCCTTGAATAAACTTACGTCTGGTTGTCATCGTAACCTCCTGATGAGTTTTGTTGAAAGTCGATTTTTGGCCCCTTAATCAGAGGCTCTTTTTGTTTATTTTCCATAGACATAGTCGGGTAACCACGTCGCAATACCCGGAAAAATCATCACAAGGGCCAGCGCGAAAGTCATCACCAAAACGAAAGGCACGATCGAGCTGTAGATATCGCGCAGCGTGATTTCCGGCGGCGCCATGGCCCGCATCAAAAACAGGTTATAGCCAAAAGGCGGCGTCATATAGGCAATTTGCGTGGTGATGGTGTATAAGATGCCATACCAGATCAGATCGAAGCCCAATTCGCCGACAAGCGGCACATAAAGCGGGGCCACGATCACCAGCATCGCCGTATCATCCAAAAACGTCCCCATCAGGATAAAACTAAGCTGCATCAGGATCAGGATCGTCCAAGGGCTCAGGTCAAACTGTTCGGTAAACAGATACTCAATCGCTTTCACCGCGCCCAAACCATCAAACACTGCCCCAAAAGCCAGCGCCGCCAGAATAATCCACATGAACATGCAAGAAATCGCCAAGGTCTGACGCACCGAAACCTCAAACACCTCGCGCGTCATCCGGCCCTTCAGCACCGCCGCCAGAAACGCCGCCATCGCCCCAATTGCCGAGCTTTCGACCAACGAGGTCCAACCGTTCACAAAGGGCACCATCATCGTGGCAAAAATCCCCAAAGGCAGCAGGCCCGCCTGCAACAAGCGCAGCTTTTCGGCGCGTGGAATGTTCCGCTCGGCTTCGGGCAGCACCGGGCCCAATGCGGGATTATGCCAACAGCGGATCGCGATATAGGCGATAAACATCGCGGCCATCATCAGCCCCGGCACGACGCCCGCCAACCACAATTGCCCGACCGGTTGGCGCGCGATCATTGCATAAAGCACCAGCACGACAGAGGGAGGCACAAGGATGCCAAGGCTTGATCCCGCCTGAATAACCCCCGTCACCATCCG
>JBLIGH010000030.1:0-15000 GCA_047636855.1 Pseudorhodobacter sp. | reverse complement strand
GACGAAGAGAAGGCGGCGGGTTTGAATATGTCAGAGATTGCGTTTCTGCTGAACGGAACGCCGGTTAGCGTTTCAGGGGCCTCGCCAACGCTGACGTTGCTGGATTGGCTGCGTGAAACCCGCGAATTGACCGGCACCAAAGAGGGCTGCAACGAGGGCGATTGCGGCGCTTGCACTGTCATGGTCAGCGATGCAGACGGCCCACGCGCGCTAAATGCCTGCATTCTGTTCTTGCCGCAAGTTCACGGCAAGGCCGTGCGAACGGTTGAGGGCATATCAGGCCCGAAGGGCGAACCCCATCCAGTTCAGGACGCGATGGTCGCACATCACGGCAGCCAATGCGGGTTTTGCACCCCCGGCTTTATCGTCTCGATGGCCGTGGCCCATGCCAAGGGCCGCAAAGATCATGACACCGCCCTTGCTGGCAATCTGTGCCGCTGCACCGGTTACGCCCCGATCATCCGCGCCGCCCAAGCCGCAGAAACCGCCGCCATCCCTGCATGGATGCATGAAGACCCCCGGTTCTTTTCGGCTCAAACATCCTCGGGGGTGAATTTGCAGCTAGATCAAGAGCGGACAGACAGCCCCCTGCCCGGCGCGTACCAGCCAAAATCCAGTGATGATCTTGCCACATGGTACGCCCAAAACCCCAAAGCCACGCTGATTGCCGGGGCCACCGATGCGGGCCTTTGGGTCACCAAGCAACTCCGCGAACTTGGCCCCTTGGCCTTTTTGTCTGGCATCAAAGACCTGCAATCCATCCGCGATGATGGCCAGATTCTGCAGATCGGCGCGGGCGTCACGATAAACGAGCTGATGGCCGCCGTAAGCTCACCTTTGCCGTCATTCGCTGAATTGCTGCGCCGCTATGCCTCTGATCAGGTGCGCAATGCCGCCACGATCGGCGGCAATATTGCCAATGGCTCGCCCATCGGCGACGCCCCACCCGCATTGATCGCACTTGGTGCGACATTGCATTTGCGGCAAGGCGCGGCCAGGCGCACGATGCCTATCGAAAATTTCTTCCTTGATTACGGCAAACAAGACCGCCTGCCCGGCGAGTTCGTCGAAGCTGTCAGCTTTCCAAAAGACGCGCCCAACCTGCGCTGCTACAAGCTGTCGAAACGCTTCGATCAAGATATATCAGCCGTTTGCGGCGGCTTCAATGTCACGCTTGAAGGCGGGGTTTTCCAATCCGCGCGCATCGCTTTTGGCGGTATGGCAGGCATTCCAAAACGCGCGACAGCGACCGAGGCTGCAATGATCGGCAAGCCTTGGGCGCTGGAAACTCTGCTGGCCGCCCGCGCAGCGGTGGCCGCTGATTTCACCCCGCTTTCCGATATGCGCGCCTCGGCGCAGTACCGCGCCGAGGCTGCGGGCAATATGCTGATCCGCTATTTCCACGATCTGTCCGGCACCCCGGTCGATATTTTACAGGTGGTCGCATGAGCATTGGCAAAGCGCTACCGCATGATGCAGCCCCCCTGCATGTCACGGGCGAGGCGCGCTATATCGACGATATCCCGCTGCCGCGCGCCGCGTTGCATCTGGCCTTTGGCCTGTCCACGGTCGCCCATGCAAAGATTACCGCGATGGACCTTTCTGCCGTGCAAGCGGCTGCGGGCGTCGTGGCGGTTCTGTCGGCCCAGGATTTCGCCGAGATGCCCGATTGCAGCCCTTCCGCGCATGACGAGCCGCTTTTGGCCCTGGGCCATGTACATTACCTTGGCCAACCGCTGTTTTTGGTGGTTGCGACCAGCCATCTTGCCGCACGCAAAGCCGCGCGCCTGGGCAAGGTCAGCTACACAGAGATGCCCGCGATTTTGACGGTAGATCAGGCAATGGCCGCAAATTCGCGATTTGAGGCAGGCCCGGTGATCTGGGCCAAAGGCGATGCATGTGCCGCCATCGCCGCCGCCTCGCATCAGGTTGAAGGCAGCTTCGAGGTTGGCGGGCAAGAGCATTTTTATCTGGAAGGTCAAATCGCTGCCGCTGTGCCGCAGGAGGGCGGCGATATGCTTGTCTATTCCTCGACCCAGCATCCGACGGAAATTCAGCATAAAGTGGCCCATGCGCTGCATGTGCCCATGCATGCGGTTCGGGTCGAGACCCGGCGCATGGGCGGCGGATTTGGCGGCAAGGAAAGCCAAGGCAATGCGCTGGCCATCGCCTGTGCGCTGGCGGCAAGGGCGACCGGCAAGCCTTGTAAAATGCGTTATGACCGCGATGATGATATGATGATCACCGGCAAACGCCATGATCTGCGCATCCTTTACCGTGCCGGGTTTGAAGCAAACGGGCGCCTGAAGGGTTTGGAATTCAACCATCTTTTCCGCTGTGGCTGGGCCTTGGATCTGTCGATCCCTGTGGCTGACCGCGCCATGCTGCATGCGGATAATTGCTATCACGTCAGCGATATTCGGATTGAGAGCCACCGCCTGCGCACCAATACCCAAAGCGCCACCGCCTTTCGCGGTTTTGGCGGCCCGCAAGGCATGGTCGGGATCGAGCGGGTGATGGACCATATCGCCTTTGATCTGGGACTAGAGCCTTTGGCGGTGCGGCGCGCGAATTTCTACACCGGGAGCGTGGCAACGCCGGGGGGGCTGTCTGCCCCCCCACGGCCTAACGGCCTCCCCCCCGAGGATATTTCTGAACAGATGAAAGGGCAGACAACGCCTTATCATATGCCGGTGGAGGATTTCATTGGCGACCAGATTGTTGCGTCCTTGGTGCAGAGTTCAGATTATGATGCGCGACGCGCGGCGATCGCTGTTTGGAACGCCGGCAGCCCGGTCTTGAAACGCGGCATTGCGTTGACGCCGGTGAAGTTCGGGATTTCCTTTACCTTGACGCATCTTAATCAGGCCGGGGCCTTGGTGCATGTCTATCAAGATGGCTCTATCCATCTGAACCATGGCGGCACAGAGATGGGGCAAGGCTTGTTTCAAAAGGTCGCACAGGTTGCGGCGGAGGTGTTTGGTGTTGGCTTGGAGGTGGTGAAGATCACGGCCACTGATACGGCGAAAGTGCCAAATACCTCGGCCACGGCAGCGTCATCGGGTTCTGATCTGAATGGCATGGCGGCACAAGCGGCTTGCATCACCCTGCGCGATCGTATCGCGGAATTTTTGGCCACGCAGCATCAGGCGGAAGCGTCCGAAGTGCGGTTTAAAGCAGGGCGCGTCTTGGTCGGTGCCGCAGAGCTGAGCTTTTCTGAAGCCGTGGCGCAGGCCTATGCCGGGCGTGTTTCGCTTTCGGCGACGGGGTTTTACAAGACCCCCAAAATCACTTGGGACCGCGTAAAGGGTTCGGGACGGCCGTTCTTTTACTTTGCCTATGGCGCTGCGGTGACCGAGGTTGTCATCGACACATTGACTGGCGAGAATCGGATTTTGCGCACTGATATCCTCCATGACACCGGCGCAAGCCTGAACCCTGCCTTGGATATAGGCCAGATTGAAGGGGCTTATGTGCAAGGTGCGGGTTGGCTGACGATGGAGGAATTGGTCTGGGATGCGCGCGGCGCTTTGCGCACCCATGCGCCCAGCACCTATAAAATTCCAGCCTGCTCGGACCGGCCGCCGATTTTCAATGTCGCCCTTTGGGGCCGCGAGAACCCGGAAAACACCATTGGCAAATCAAAAGCCGTGGGCGAGCCGCCCTTTATGTTGGGGATTTCGGCGCTGATGGCCTTGTCCGATGCTGTCGCCGCCTGCGGCAAGGGCGAGACCTACCCCGCACTGGATGCGCCCGCGACGCCGGAGCGTGTCTTGGCCGCGGTGCAAAGGCAGCGCCATGTTTGATCTGGCAGGAATGCGGCACGCGCTGGCAGCCCATGGCCCGGTTGCGCGTGTCGTGATTGCAGCGCATGACGGCTCGTCGCCGCGCGAAGTCGGGGCGGCAATGTTGGTCTGGGCCACCGGTCAAAGCGGCACTGTTGGCGGCGGCGCGCTGGAATGGGAGGCCCTGGCCCGCGCGCGCAAAATGCTTGACGCTGCCGCGCCGCAAATGCGGCTGGACCGAGAACCATTGGGGCCAAAGCTTGGGCAGTGTTGTGGCGGCGCCGTCACCCTTTTGACCGAGATCTATACCGCAGGCCATTTGGCAACGCTGGACGGTGACGTGATTGCCCGTTCGGTGACCGGTGCGCCGATGCCTTTGGCCGTCAAGCGGCTTTTGGCGCAGGCGCGCGGGCAAGGCTTACGCCCCAATGCGGTCGTGCTGCAAGGCTGGATGGTCGAACCTGTGGCGCGGCCAAACCGTCAGGTTTGGGTCTGGGGCGCGGGGCATGTGGGCCGGGCCTTGGTCGCGGTTCTGGCGCCCTTGCCAGATGTGGCGATCACATGGGTTGATGTCGATACGCGCCGCTTTCCAGTGGACATCCCCGCCGGGGTGACGATGTTGCCTGCCGCCGATCCGGGGCTTTTGGTGGTGCATGCGCCCCTGTCAGCCGAACATCTGATCTTGACCTATTCGCATATGCTTGACCTTGATCTGTGCCACCGCCTGCTACAGCGCGGTTTTGCCCGTTGCGGATTGATCGGGTCGCGCACCAAATGGGCGCGCTTTCGGTCGCGTCTTGCAGCGCTTGGCCATTCGCCCCTTGAGATCGGCAAAATTGACTGTCCGATCGGCGAGCCTGCTTTGGGCAAGCACCCGCAAAGCATTGCCATCGGCGTCGCAATGGCCATGCTGCACCCTAGGCCCAAGGCGTCACGACAGGAGAGCACGGTATGACAATCCCGGCAGAGCAACTTTTATCCGTCGAGGGCGTGACCAAAGCCTATCCCGGTGTGATCGCCAATAGCGATGTGTCTTTCCAGATCAACAAGGGCGAGATCCACGCGCTTTTGGGCGAGAATGGCGCTGGAAAATCAACGCTGGTGAAAATGATCTATGGGTTGGTGAAACCCGATAGCGGCCGGATGCAGCTAAGAGGGCAGGATTTCGCGCCGACCGAGCCCCGGGTGGCGCGGGCATCGGGCGTGGCGATGGTGTTTCAGCATTTCAGCCTGTTTGAGGCGCTGAATGTCGCTGAAAATGTGGCGCTTGGCATGGAAAACCCGCCACCCTTGCGCGCGCTTGCAACCCAGATCAGGCAGGTCTCGGAAGAATACGGGCTGCCTTTGGACCCCACGCGAATGGTTGGGGATTTATCGGCAGGCGAGCGTCAGCGGGTCGAGATTATTCGCTGCCTACTGCAAGATCCAAAACTGCTGATCATGGACGAGCCAACCTCGGTTTTGACGCCGCAAGAGGTCGAAATTCTGTTCCAAACCTTGCGCCAGCTTGCCGCGGAAGGCACCGCCATTTTGTATATCAGCCATAAGCTGGAGGAAATCCGCACGCTGTGCGACGAGGCGACGATCTTGCGGCGCGGCAAAGTTGTGGGCACTTGCACCCCGCGCGAGGTGTCGGCCCGCGATATGGCCGAGATGATGGTGGGCGCGGTACTGACCCCGCCTGCCCGTGCCGCCAAGAAAGACTGGCCCGAAACCGCACCCGCCTTGGAAGTTGTGGGTCTGTCGGTCGACAGCCCGATCCCCTTTGGCACCAGCCTGAAAAACATCAGCTTTACGGTGCGGCGGGGCGAAGTTTTAGGCATCGCCGGTGTTGCAGGCAATGGTCAGGGCGAGCTGCTGTTGGCCTTGTCAGGCGAATTGCGCAGCGCCCCGGACATGGTCAAATCCTTCGGCGCAGCCTTGGGCAATCTTGGGCCGACCGACCGGCGCAAGATGGGTTTTGTCGCAGCGCCCGAAGACCGTTTGGGCCATGCCGCCGCACCCGATATGAGCCTTGTGGAAAACGCACTGCTATCGGGTGCCGTGCGCAAAACCTTGACCAAGAACGGCTTTATCGATTGGGCGGCCACGCAAGTTTGGGCAAATCGGATTGTAGAGCAATATGACGTGCGCACGCCCGGCACCTGGGTCGCAGCCCGCGCGCTTTCGGGCGGGAACTTGCAGAAATTCCTGATGGGGCGCGAATTGAGCCAAAGCCCCGAGGTTGTGATCATCAACCAACCCACCTGGGGCGTCGATGCCTCTGCTGCGGCCTTTATCCGACAAGAGATTTTGAACCGCGCCGAAGAAGGGGCTGCGGTGGTGGTGATCAGTCAGGATCTGGATGATCTTTTGGAAGTCTCTGACCGTTTTGCGGCCCTGAATGAAGGGCGGTTGACCGAAACCCGCCCGACCGAAGGCCTAAGCGTGGAAGAGATTGGCCTGATGATGGGCGGCGCCCACGGCATGGAGGTGGCGCATCATGGTGCTTAACCCAAACCAACCCATTTTGGCGGCGCAAAAACCGCCCCTGCCCGGCTGCGGAGGCCCCAAATGCTGATGCTTGAAAAGCGCCCCTCACCGTCGCAATTCTGGACTTTGGCGACGCCAATTCTAGCGGTGATTTTGACGATGATCGCGGGCGGCATGTTATTTGCGCTTTTGGGCAAGAACCCGTTTGATGCCATTCGCACGATTTTTTGGGATCCGATCTTTGGCGAGTTTGCCTTCTATTTGCGCGGTCAGTTGTTGGTGAAAGCCGGCCCACTGGTCTTGATCGCCATCGGGCTGTCACTGGGCTTTCGCGCGGGCATCTGGAATATCGGTGCCGAGGGGCAATATATCATGGGGGCCATTTTCGGCGCGGGGGTGGGGCTTGCGTTCTTTCCCACCGAGAACCGGCTGATTTTTCCCGTAATGATCTTGGCGGGCGCTTTTGGCGGCTGGATTTGGGCGATGATCCCTGCAATCTTGAAGACGCGGTTTAACACCAATGAAATCCTCGTCTCGTTGATGCTGGTCTATGTTGCGCAAACCATCCTGTCCAAAGCCGCGACCGGGTTTTTGCGCAATCCCGATGGCAGAGGCTTTCCCGGCAGCCGTAACTTTTCGACCTTTCCGGCGGGGCAAAACGCGGAATTGTTTGCGGGATCGGGCATGCACTGGGGTGTGGTTGCGTGCTTCATTGCGGTGATCTTTGCCTATGTCTTGCTGCAACGCCACATTTTGGGATTCCACATCAAACTATCGGGTCAGGCCCCACGTGCGGCCCGCTTTGCTGGGGTGACCCCTACGCGGCTGGTGGTTTTGTGCATGGGCATTTCGGGTGGATTGGCCGGGTTAGCCGGCATGTTCGAAGTGACCGGCCCCGCAGGCCAGATCGGGCTTAGTTTCGCCAGCGGCTATGGTTTCACGGCAATCATCGTGGCCTTTCTGGGCCGTCTGAACCCGATCGGCATTTTGCTGGCCGGGCTTGTGATGGCATTGACCTATGTCGGTGGCGAGATGGCCTCGACCAATCTGGGCCTGCCATCGGCGGCCATTCAGGCCTTTCAGGGGATGCTTTTGTTCTTCTTGCTGGCCGTCGATCTTTTGTCCAATTACCGCATTCGCCTAAGGGCGAGGAAGGCTGCGTGATGCGCTGGAAAACCATAAGAATGCCGCTGGGCATGGGGATTATGATGGGCCTGATGCTGCCATGGATGCTGCATGGCGGTGCGGCAGGCGAAAGCCTTGGGTTGGGCTTTGTGCTGGCACATATAGCGATCATTGCTGGCGCATTGTTGGTGCTGGCCTTTGGCGCGCGCAGATCAAATTGGGGGCAAAAGCTTGCGTCCCTATTGACAATGCACCGACCACAACGGGCGCATTTTGCCCCGGCACTGGCGGGCCTGGCCGTTGGTTGGGCGGCCAATTGCGGGCTTTGCCTCGCATTTTACGCAGAGGTGATCTGATGGATTTGGGTGGTATCAACCCCGCAGTACTGGTGGCCTCATTAATGGTGGCCTCTGTGCCAATCATGCTGGCGGCAATCGGTGAATTGGTGGTCGAGAAAGCGGGCGTTTTGAACCTCGGGGTCGAGGGGATGATGATTATGGGCGCGATTTGCGGCTTTGCCACAGCGGTGGAAACCGGCAGCCCGTTTTTGGGCTTCATTGGGGGGGCATTGGGGGCCGCAGCGCTTAGCCTGATCTTTGCCATTTTGACACAGGTGTTGCAGGCCAATCAGGTGGCAACGGGCCTTGCGCTGACGCTGTTCGGTTTGGGCCTCTCAAGCCTTATCGGTCAGGGCTACGTCGGGATCAAACCACCGGTGACCACCGAAGTCCCCTTCGGCCCCTTGGCGGATATTCCAGTGCTGGGGCGCATCCTTTTCCAACATGACCCAGTGGTTTATCTGTCCATCGGAATCGTCGCGGCTGTCTGGGCCGTGTTGAAGTTTACCCGCACCGGGCTGATCTTGCGCGCCGTTGGCGAAAGCCATGACGCCGCCCACGCGCTCGGCTACAAGGTCACCCGCATCCGCATTATGGCAATCTTGTTCGGCGGGGCCATGGCCGGGCTTGGCGGGGCCTATATCAGCCTGATCCGGGTACCCCAATGGACCGATGGTATCACCGCAGGTGCCGGCTGGATTGCACTGGCCATCGTGGTTTTTGCCAGCTGGAAACCTTGGCGCGTTTTAATCGGTGCTTATCTTTTTGGCGGCATCACCGTGCTACAACTGAATCTTCAGGCTGCAGGCGCCCGAATTCCGGTGGAGTACTTGTCGATGTCGCCTTATCTGATAACCATCATCGTGTTGGTCATCATGTCCTCTGGCAAAGGTCGCGCGTCGATGAATGCACCCGCGGCTTTGGGCCAGAATTTCCATGCCTCACGTTAAGGGGCCAAATGCAAACCGGGCCGCAAAGGCCCACACAACCGGGAGACTATTTATGAACCGCAGACATTTACTTGCGACCGCTGCCTTGGGCCTAAGCCTGTCCTTTGCCACCGGCGCCCATGCCGCAGGCCACGCCAAGCCTTTGGAAAAGGTCAAGGCTTGTTTCGTCTATGTTGGTCCCGTCGGCGACGGCGGCTGGACCTATCAGCACGACCAAGGCCGTCTGGCTGTTGAAGCGGCCTTTGGCGACAAGGTTGAAACCGCGTTTCAAGAAAACGTACCGGAAGGCGCAGATGCTGAACGCGTGCTGACGCAGATGGCGCTTTCGGGCTGTAACATCATCTTCACAACCTCCTTTGGCTATATGGATGCAACCAATGCCGTTGCTGCCAAATTCCCGAATGTGAAGTTCGAACATGCAACCGGCTACCGCCGCGATCATGCCAACGTCTCGACTTACGGTGCGCGTTTTTACGAGGGCCGCGCCGTGATCGGCACCATCGCAGGCCGCATGACCAAATCGAACAAAATCGGCTACATCGCTTCCTTCCCGATCCCAGAAGTTATTCGCGGCATCAATGCCACCTATATTCATGCGAAAAAAGTGAACCCAGATGTCACGATCTCGGTTGTCTGGGCCTATACTTGGTTTGACCCCGCGAAAGAGGCTGATGCGGCGAAAGCGCTGATCGAACAGGGCGTGGATGTGATCGTGCAGCATACAGACTCGACCGCCCCCTTGGCCGAAGCGTCCAAAACGCCCGGCGTCATCGGGTTCGGCCAAGCCTCTGATATGGCTGAATATAAGCCAAATCCGCGCGTCGCCTCGATCATCGACGAATGGTCCCCCTATTACATCAAGCGCGTCGGCGCGCTGCTGGATGGCACATGGGAGCAAATTGACAGCTGGGAAGGCATCGCCGCAGGCGAAGTCGTGATCGGCGAGATCACCGACGCGGTCCCCGCCGAGGTGAAAGCCGAAGCCGAAGCCATGCGTGACGCCATCAGTGCAGGCACCTACCACGCCTTCACCGGCCCGCTGAACAAGCAAGACGGTACGGCTTGGCTGGCTGCGGGCGAAACCGCGTCGGATGGCGATTTGTTGGGCATGGGCTTTTATGTTGAAGGCATCACCGGCGACATCCCGCAATAAGCGGATTTGAGGCTGCTCAAAGATCGTTTGACGAACCAGAAAGGCCGCGGGAAACCGTGGCCTTTTCCATTTGAAAATGCGCTAACGGCCTTGCCACAGGCTTTATGGTTGCGCTTTGAGCAGCCTGTGTAAACTCAAAAACCTAACCCGCCCAACCTGCGCAATCGCCGCCGCCACATCCTGCTGAAACTTTGCCTTAGGGAAATCTGCATTCGATAACGCAGGGCCTTTCCGCCGCGCACGAAGCGTGACAGGTTGCCCAGATGGATTTTGATTTTTTGATCATCGGTGGCGGCATCGCCGGCGTTTCACTGGCCGCGAAACTGGCCGGTTCCGCACGGGTTTTGCTGCTGGAGGCAGAGGTCTCGCTGGCGCATCACGCGTCTTCCAGATCCGCCGCATTGTATGAGCCACGCTATGGCCTGCCGCCCGTGGTAGAATTGTCGATGGCCTCGCAAGCCTATTTCAAGCAAGCACAGGGAGTGCTTAGCCCACGCGGCATGATGATCGTGGCAAAGGCTGAAGACAAAGCGCTGTTCCATTCTGACTGCACCGCGATGGATCTTGTGCAGATTTCGATTGAAGAGGCACGGGGCATCGTCCCGATCCTCAACCCCGAAACAGTCAACCTCGTCGCCCATGCCGACCACGCTTGGGACATCGACACCGATCTGTTGTTGCAAGGCTTTGCGCGGGCTGCCCGCGTCGCTGGCGCCACGATCAGCACCCGTGCACCAGTCACGGCGATAACCCGCATCGCAAATGGCTGGCAGATCACCACACCGCAAGCCACCCACACGACCCGCGTTCTGGTCAATGCCTCCGGCGCTTGGGCAGACGAAATCGCAACAATGGCTGGGGTCAAACCGCTTGGAATAACGCCTCTGCGCCGCTCTATGGCACGTCTGCCCGCCCCCGGTGGCCATGATGTCAGCCGGTGGCCGATGATTTTTGGCGCTGGCGAAAGCTGGTATTGCAAGCCTGATGCCGGTGCCTTGCTGGTCTCGCCCGCCGAAGAAGACCTGATGCCCCCGCACGACGCTTTTGCCGATGATATGGTGCTGGCCGAAGGGCTTGCCCGCTACGAAGAAATGGTCACCGAACCGGTCACAAGGGTCATCGCCAATTGGGCGGGCCTTCGCAGTTTCTCGCCAGATCGTGTACTGGTCATTGGGGCCGACGCCGTGGACCCCGCGTTCTTCTGGCTTGCCGGGCAAGGCGGCTACGGTTTTCAAACCTGCCCTGCAGCCAGCCAACTTGGCGCTGATTTGCTTTTGAACCGCAGCCCCGAATTGGGGGCAGGTTTGATCGCGCAACTATCCCCCTCACGCTTTGCATGAGCGACGATCAACGCCGCTTTGCTGCTTCGGCCGGCAACAACCTGCCCCATATCCTGAAGGTGCTGGCCCGCCATGTGCCTGCCACCGGCGACGCGCTGGAAATCGCCAGTGGGACGGGCCAGCACATCGCAGCCTTTGCTGCTGCCCATCCCGGAATACACTGGCAAGCCAGCGAGCGTGATCCGGCAAATTTCGCCTCGATACGCGCCTGGGCGGCGCAGCGCCCCACCCCCAATTTGCGCGCGCCCGTCGAACTGGACGCCGCACAAAGGGGATGGTCTGCCGCTCACAGCCATCAAGCATTGATTATCATGGCCAATATTCTGCATTTAGTCACAACCAGCGCCGCAGAAATCATTCTGTCAGAGACCGCAAAAGCATTGGCGGCCGGTGGTGTTTTGCTCGTCTATGGCCCGTTTTTAAGAGAAGGCCAGACCACCAGCGCTGGCGATGCGCAATTCGATGCCAGCCTGCGCGCGCAAGACCCCGCTATCGGCTATAAAGACCTGGATTGGGTTTACGCACAGCTGGCCCTGGCCCAACTGACGGTTCAAACCGAGGCGATGCCCGCAAATAACCTGATGCTCATTGCCCGCAAAGCCGTAGCGCCGCCAGACCCTTCTTATCGCTAAACCTCTGCATTCAAGGATGACAGCGGCGCCTCGGAATGGCACATTCTATTCAGATTTACGGGGTGGGGTGGGATGCAGTTGCAATCGAACTTGACTATCGTCGTCGCAGCCCTTGCGCTTAGCGCCTGTGCCGGGCGCGAACTCCCCCCCATTGACGCCGCATCAGACACAACCACCATCGCGGCCCCCGCCAACCGCCCGCGTTTTAGCGATACCGATCCGCATGAATGGCAAGGCCGCGCGCCCTCTGCCTACCCGGTTCACGGCATCGACGCCTCGCGCTGGCAAGGCGACATCGACTGGCCGTTCTCCCGCGACAATGGCGTCTCTTTCGCATTTGTCAAAGCGACCGAAGGCGGCGATGTGATCGACCCAAGCTTTGCGCGCTATTGGCAAGACGCCGCCCGTGCGGGCATTCCGCGTGGTGCTTACCATTATTACTATTTTTGCCGCCCCGCCATTGAACAGGCCCGCTGGTTCATCCGCAATGTCCCTCGCAGCCCCGGCGCGCTGCCGCCTGTGCTCGACATGGAATGGACACCGTTTTCACGCACCTGCACCAAGCGCCCCGAGGCCGCACTCGTTCGCCGCGAAGCCGCGACCTTTCTGGCCGCGCTGGAACGTCACTACGGTCAACGCCCGATAATCTACACGACGGTTGATTTCTACCACGAAAACCAAATGTGGCGCGTGCCGGGGGCGGAATTTTGGCTACGTTCTGTCGCGGGTCATCCGTCCCAAGTCTATCCCAGCCGCACATGGCGTTTCTGGCAGTACAGCGGCACAGGCCTCGTGCCCGGCATCACCGGCGAAGTCGATCTGAACGCCTTCTCTGGTTCCGCCGCCGATTGGCAAAACTGGCTCGCCCGGCACCGCCGCTAAACCGCGCTCATCTGTTTGGAAATATCCTCGGGGGGCACCCGAAACGGGTGTGGGGGGCAGACAGCCCCCCTTCTGCTGCCCTGAGGGTCTTCACCCGGCGCAGGCTTTGCGGTGCAGAACTGGATTAACAAGCGAAACCCTCTTCATATATGAAACTAACATAACATACGGCTTGCTGACCTTTGGGAGGAGGACGCTAAGTGACGGTTCTCAGCGGTTCCAGCATCTCAAATGCGATCGAGACAGACTTTATTTTTGATCTCAGCGGCATTGGGAAAACATATTCCGGCGTCACCGTTTTGGCGGATGTCACGCTGGCGATACGCGGCGGCGAAATCCACACATTGATGGGCGAGAATGGCGCTGGGAAATCCACGCTGGTCAAAATCATCAGTGGTGTGATCGAGCCAAGCTTTGGCACGATGGCGATTGATGCCAAGCCCACCCTCTTTCGCAATCCGCGCGAGGCTGAAGAGCAAGGCATCATCATCATGCATCAAGAGCTAAGCCTGATCCCCGAGATGACAGTTGCCGAGAATGTCGTTCTGGGCCGCGAGCCGCTGTTGGGCGGGGTATTGATTGATCGCAAAAAGACCCGCGCGCTTGCAATGGATGTCCTGTCCCGCTTCGGTTTTGCCTTGGATGTCGACACGAAGGTCAAAGATCTGAGGGTCGGCGAGCAACAACTGGTCGAAATTGCGCGCGCGTTGTTGATGGATGCCCGGCTGTTGATCATGGACGAGCCGACATCGGCCCTGTCGCAAACCGAAGCCGACATCTTGATGGAGGTCGTGCGCGATCTTGCGGTGCAAGGTGTTGCGATCTTGTACATTTCCCACCGGATGGACGAAGTTTTCGAGATTTCCGACTGCATTACCGTGTTGCGGGACGGTCGTTTGATCGGCTCGACGATGGCTGGCGAGACCAACAGTGCCGATGTTGTTGAAATGATGGTTGGCCGGCGGATCGAGGTCGAAAAAATCCGGCGCAAGGTGCTGCCAGCAACAGAACTGGCCCTTGAGGTCTTTGGGTTGAGCGCGATGGCCCAAGGCCGGCGGGTTTTGAACAATGTCAGCTTTGGATTGCGGCGTGGCGAAATTCTGGGTGTCGGCGGCTTGTTGGGCGCGGGGCGCACAGAGCTGCTGGAAACGATTTTTGGGGCCCGTGGCTCGGTCTTGGACGGCAACGTTCTGATCGACGGGCACCCTGTCGATTTGCGCAATCCTGCCGATGGCGTGGCACATGGGCTGGCCCTGATCACCGAGGACCGCAAATCGACCGGCCTGATCCTGAAACACTCGATTTCAGACAACATCATTTTGCCGCAACTGCCCGAGCTTGACCGTCATGGGCTTGGCATGGGGGGATTTCAGACCCAGCAAGCCCTGACGGCGATCAACCGGCTGCGCATTGCCGCGCGCGGCGTGGATCACGTCGTTGGCAATCTTAGCGGCGGCAATCAGCAAAAGGTTGTGTTGGGCAAATGGTTGGGTATGGCGCCACGCATCTTGCTGTTGGACGAACCAACCCGCGGCATCGATATCGGGGCCAAGGACGAAATCTATGATCTGATCGGCCAGCTTGCCGATACCGGCATTTCCATCCTGCTGGCCGGCTCCGAAATACCAGAGCTTTTGTCGATTTGCGACCGCGTCATGGTGCTGTGCGAAGGGCGCATTACCGGGATTCTTGGCCCTGAAGAGATGAACCTCGATGCAATTAAACAACTGGCAATGCAATTCGAATGACGGGCCGACACAACAATATGAAATTGGAACATGACATGAAGGCAAAGCAAGATCCGGTGACAGATACCAACCAAGCGGGATCGTGGATGGCTATGGGCCTTCGGTTAATCCTGCGATCAAAGCTGTACTGGGGCTTGGGCTTCTTGTTGGTTTTTGGCGCTTTCTCTTCGCCGGAAACCTCCAAGGGTGTGAATATATTTCTGTCGCTTGGCAATATGACCGACGTACTGCGGCAGGTTTCTGTCACGGGAATTGTGGCGGTCGGCATGACGCTTGTTATTTTGATCGCCGGTATTGACCTGTCGGTCGGGTCCATTCTTGCCTTGGGCACCGTCATTTGCGCCATGCTGCTGACACAGGCGGGCTGGACAGCGGCCAGCTATATTGGCGTCCCTGCCGTGGGCGCCGTTGTGTTTATTTGCGCTTGGGCCGTGATCAGTGTTGTTCGCGGTATCGCGCAGAACCCAAGCTCGGGGCGTAGGTGTCACATCCGGGCAGGTGATATGGCTGTTTTCTGAACAGCTCTTGCTTCAGTTTGTGCCAGTCCTTCATCGCCTGCAAGGGCGTCTTGCTGC
>JBLIGH010000029.1:0-15099 GCA_047636855.1 Pseudorhodobacter sp. | reverse complement strand
CTTCGTCAACACTCAGTTCAGCGGCCAAGGCGTGATGCGCTATCCTGACGGCCAGACATATGACGGCACATGGCGCGCTGGCCGACGCGAGGGTCAGGGTACCGCCACCTATAGCGATGGCAGCGTTTATACAGGCACATTTTTGGCCGATCAACGCGACGGCAAAGGCGATCTGACGATGACCGACGGCTTTCGCTATTCAGGTGACTGGAAAGCTGGGATGATGGAAGGCCAAGGGATTGCAACCTTCCCAAGCGGCGATGTTTACGAGGGCGCGTTTGTTGCAGGCACGCGCCAGGGTCAGGGCATTTTGCGCTACGCCGCAGGCGAAACCTCTGCCGGCGGATGGAACAAAGGCCTGCTGACCGATCCAGCGCCGACTCTGGCCCCAGAAGATCCCGCCTCCGAGGCACCGACCGAGACGCCAGCCCCTGCAAACGGAAACTAAGCCTTTCTTTTCGGCCTAACTATTCCAGGGGCGCGCTGGCCGCAGGTATGCTTGAGGCCCGCGCCCCCTTTTTTGTGCCGCGAATGGCGCGCGCCGCTTGGTCGCAAAGCGGTGCCACCTTGCGGACGAAAACCCGACAGCGTCAGGCTTTGACCAAGGCGCATATTTTGGGGTTTTCATTCACGAAACCTTGGCTATAGTCGCCCTCATGACACGGGACACACATATCGCTTTTGGACCAGCGGCGCGCAGCGCCCTCTCCTCCTGTGCTCTACTCCTCCTTAGCCTCCTCTGAGCGTGCCTTCGGGTGCGACCGCTCAGAGTGAAAAGCGCCCGGATCGTAAAGGCTAACGACCCATTCAGAGAGATCCCAAAATGACCGACAAAAGCACGCAACCCCGCGTCTTGATTTTTGACACCACCCTGCGCGATGGCGAACAGTCGCCGGGCGCAACCATGACCCATAGCGAAAAGCTGGAAATTGCCACCGCCTTGGATGAAATGGGCGTGGATATCATCGAGGCCGGGTTTCCCATTGCCTCCGAAGGCGATTTTGCCGCCGTCTCCGAGATCGCAAAACTGGCGCAAATCTCGCAGATCTGTGGGCTGGCACGGGCGAATTTCAAAGACATCGACCGCTGCTGGGAGGCCGTTAAACATGCGCGCCGCCCACGCATCCACACCTTTATTGGCACCTCGCCGCTGCACCGCGCCATCCCCAATCTGGACAAAGACCAGATGGCCGAGCGCATCCATGAAACCGTGACCCATGCCCGCAACCTTTGCGACAATGTGCAATGGTCCCCGATGGATGCGACCCGGACCGAACATGATTATCTGTGCCGCGTTGTGGAAATCGCGATCAAGGCCGGGGCCACGACCATCAATATCCCCGACACCGTCGGCTATACCGCGCCGCGCGAAAGCGCCGATCTGATCCGCATGTTACTGACACGGGTTCCTGGCGCTGACGAGGTCATCTTCGCCACGCATTGCCATAATGATCTGGGGATGGCGACGGCAAACTCGCTGGCCGCGGTCGAGGCTGGCGCGCGCCAGATCGAATGCACAATCAATGGCTTGGGCGAGCGTGCAGGCAACACCGCCTTGGAAGAGGTGGTGATGGCCATGAAGGTGCGCAATGATATATTGCCCTACCAAACCGGGATCGACACCACCAAGATCATGAGCATCAGTCGCAAAGTGGCGACGGTGTCGGGCTTTGCGGTTCAGTTCAACAAGGCCATCGTTGGCAAAAATGCCTTCGCGCATGAAAGCGGCATTCATCAAGATGGCATGTTGAAAAATGCCGAAACGTTCGAGATTATGCGCCCCGCCGATGTCGGGCTTGCGGCCTCCAGCCTGCCTTTGGGCAAACACTCGGGCCGCGCCGCCCTGCGTGCCAAGATGAAAGATCTGGGCTTTGATCTGGCCGATAACCAGCTGAACGACATGTTCGTGCGCTTCAAAGCCCTGGCCGATCGCAAGAAGGAAGTGTTTGACGACGACCTGATTGCTTTGGTGCAAGACAGCACCACCTCTGCCGCACATGACACGTTGCAGGTTAAACGTCTGCGCGTGGTCTGCGGCACCGATGGCCCGCAAGAGGCGGAACTGACGCTGAGCATTGAAGGCGTCGATCATTCCATTGATGCCACGGGCGACGGCCCGGTCGATGCGGCATTCAACGCGGTAAAAATGCTGTTCCCGCATCAGGCGCGCCTGCAGCTTTATCAGGTTCACGCCGTCACCGAAGGTACGGATGCCCAAGCCACCGTCTCTGTCCGGCTCGAGGAAGATGGCCGCATTGCGACCGGGCAATCCGCCGATACCGATACCGTCGTGGCCTCGGTTCGCGCCTATGTCAACGCACTGAATCGGCTGATCGTACGGCGTGAAAAGTCTGAAATGGGCTATGATACCAAGGGCGTCAGCTACAAAGACGTCTCGTAAACCGATAATTTTTTCATCCTTGAAAATTGTCTGAAACGAACAAAGGCGGCAAAAATCTCGCCGCCTTTGTGCGCTCTTGGTGAAATTATCTGCACAAACCGAACCTTCATCGTGTCATTTCCAAGCTTTGTCGGCGTCAAACAAGCAGGAAGGCGCGCATCGCGCTTTGCATTGCCCTTTCCCTTGTTCACGGCGATCCCTATAAGAAACCGCCTGCCCAGCTCACCCCGAGTCGTGGGCACTCGGCTTGCACTTAAATAAGGATCGCTTCAGCATGTGGTTACTTTCGGGTCTGTTCTCGTCTGATATGGCGATCGACCTCGGCACCGCGAACACGCTCGTTTACGTGCGCGGCAAAGGCATTGTGTTGAACGAGCCTTCCGTTGTGGCCTACCACGTCAAGGACGGCAAAAAGCAAGTTCTGGCGGTGGGTGAAGACGCGAAATTGATGCTGGGCCGCACACCAGGCTCGATCGAGGCCATTCGCCCGATGCGTGACGGGGTGATTGCCGACTTCGATACAGCCGAAGAGATGATCAAGCATTTCATTCGCAAGGTTCACAAACGCACCACATTTTCCAAGCCAAAGATCATCGTCTGCGTACCTTACGGTGCGACCCCGGTGGAAAAGCGGGCGATCCGCCAATCCGTACTTTCGGCAGGCGCGCGGCGCGCGGGCTTGATTGCAGAACCAATTGCGGCGGCGATTGGCGCAGGCATGCCGATCACCGACCCAACCGGCAATATGGTTGTTGATATCGGCGGCGGCACAACCGAAGTTGCGGTGCTATCCTTGGGTGACATCGTATATGCACGTTCGGTGCGGGTTGGCGGCGACCGGATGGACGAGGCAATCATCAATTATCTGCGCCGGCACCAAAACCTGCTGATCGGCGAAAGCACCGCAGAACGCATCAAGACCTCGATTGGCACCGCTCGGATGCCCGATGACGGCCGCGGCTCTGCGATCACCATTCGCGGTCGCGATTTGCTGAACGGCGTACCGAAAGAAACCGAAATCAACCAAGCACAGGTGGCCGAAGCTTTGGCCGAACCGGTGCAACAAATCTGCGACGCTGTGATGCAGGCCCTAGAGGCAACACCGCCCGATTTGGCTGCTGACATTGTTGACCGCGGTGTTATGCTGACTGGTGGCGGCGCCTTGCTGGGCGATCTGGATCTGGCCTTGCGCGAGCAAACCGGACTGTCCATCACTGTTGCTAACGAATCCTTGAACTGTGTGGCGCTTGGCACAGGCAAGGCATTGGAATATGAAAAACAACTGCGGCATGTGATTGACTACGACAGCTAGGTCGGGGCTTGGCCTGACCCGAATAAGGCGAGGCATTGGTGGCAAAAAACCGGATAGCGCCGGAAGAATACACCCGCCCCCTGCGCCGCATTCTGGTGGGGGTGCTTGTCGTTGCGCTTTTGCTGATTTTCATGGTTTGGCGGATCGACAGCCCTAGGGTTGAACGCTTTCGCACGGCTTTGGTCGACACGCTGGTGCCCAATTTGGAATGGGCTTTGGTGCCGGTTACCAAAGCGGTCGGTATGGTCGAAAACTTCCAGTCCTACACAAGAATTTACGAACAAAACCAAGAGCTTCGCCGTGAGTTGCAGCAAATGAAAGCCTGGAAAGAAGCGGCTTTGCAATTGGAGCAGAAAAACGCACGCCTGATGGATATCAGTCAGGTGCGGCTTGACCCAAAACTGACCCATGTGACCGGCGTTGTGCTGGCCGATAGTGGCAGTCCGTTCCGGCAATCGGTGCTTTTGAATGTCGGCAGCCGTGACGGTGTGCTGGATGGTTGGGCGACGATGGATGGCATCGGGTTGGTCGGTCGTATTTCAGGCGTTGGCAACCGCACGGCACGCGTTATCTTGTTGACCGACAGCAGCAGCCGCATCCCCGTGACGATACAGCCCTCGGGTCAGCGCGGGTTGCTGTCCGGCGATAACTCGCCCGCGCCGCCTGTTGAGTTTTTGGAAAAGCCGGACCTTGTGCGCCCGGGCGATCAGGTCGTGACCTCGGGTGATGGCGGCGTGTTTCCGGCAGGATTGCTGGTCGGCACGATGGCGCAAGGCACCGACCGCCGCTTGCGGGTGCGACTGGCCGCCGATTACGAACGGTTGGAGTTTCTGCGGGTCCTGCGCAGTCACAAGTTAGAGCCGATAACAGACCCCGGTGGTCTTGTCGCAGAACCGGTCACCCCCGCACCGGAGATTGATGCCGAAAACCCCGAGGCAGCAGTGGAAAAACCGGAGGGCAGCAATGGTTGAGGCCCTGTCCGGCAGGCTTTGGGTTTACCGTTTGATGTTCGTCGGCTTGGCGCTGATCTTGCTGTTTCTGCGCTTATTACCCTTGGGCGGCGAAGTCGGGCATTGGCCGGGACCCGATTTTTTGCTGTGTTTGATGCTGGCCTGGGTGACGCAACGCCCCGATCATCTGCCGATCTGGCTGATTGCCATCGTCGTCGTGGCCGAGGACCTTATTTTGATGCGTCCACCGGGGCTTTGGACGGCATTGGTGATTCTGGCCACCGAATTTTTGCGTTCGCGCTCGGCCTTGACGCGTGAACTGGGCTTTGCCACCGAATGGCTGTTGATCGCCGGGGTGATGTTGGCAATGCTGCTGACCTACAGGTTGGTCTTTATCGTCGCCTTTTTGGACCAACCGGGATTTGGCTATGCCTTTGCGCAAACCATTGGCTCGATTTTGATGTACCCTGTGGTGGTAGGGCTTTTACGGTTTGCAATTAACCTTCGCAAGCCTTCGATGGGTGAAGTAGATTAGATGGGAAGACGGCTATGAGACGAACCCCGCGCGATACAGAAGAAAGTGCCCGCAAGGTTTCACGCCGTGCGTTGCTTCTGGGCGGCTCGATGGCTGCGGTGGTCGCGGTTTTGGGCGCGCGGATGCGGCACATGCAGGTCGATCAGGCCGACCAGTTTCGACTGCTCGCCGAAGATAACCGCATTTCCATCCGCCTGATCCCACCGGCGCGCGGTCTGATCTATGACCGCAATGGCAAATTGATCGCGGGCAATGAACAAAACTACCGGGTCGTGATTAGCCGCGATGATGCGGGCGATGTCGAAGGTGTGCTGAATCGGTTGTCCGGTATTTTGCCCATTTCGCCCGATGATTTCGAACGTGCGATGAAAGAGGCAAAGCGCCGCAGCCCGCTGCCGATCATCGTGGCGGACCGGCTGAGCTGGGAAGACGTGTCGAAGGTGGCGATCAATGCCCCAGCCCTGCCCGGCGTCTCGCCAGAGTTTGGCTTAAGCCGTGTCTATCCGCGCGACAGTGATTTTGCGCATGTCGTGGGTTATGTAGGCCCGGTCAGCGAAAACGATTTGGCCAAGCTAGAGACCCCGGACCCCTTGTTGCAAACGCCTAAATTCCAGATCGGGAAAATCGGCACTGAAACCTGGATGGAAGGCACCCTACGCGGTAAAGCCGGAAGCCGCCGGGTCGAGGTCAACGCTTTTGGCCGCGTGATGCGCGAATTAAGCCGCCAAGAGGGCGACGCCGGTGCCGATATCCGTTTGACGCTGAATGCCGATGTTCAGAATTACATGCAGGCCAGACTGGGCGAGGACTCTGCGGCAGCGGTGGTTATGGATGTCCAAAACGGTGATCTTTTGGCCATCGCTTCTGCCCCCAGTTTTGACCCTAATCTGTTTGTGCGCGGCATTTCGCACAAGGATTATGCAGCGCTCACGTCAAATGATCACCTTCCTTTGGCCAATAAATCGGTGCAAGGGGCCTATCCGCCCGGATCAACTTTCAAAATGGTAACGGCACTGGCGGCACTTGAGGCGGGCGAGATTACCAGTTCGACCTCATTCTACTGCCCCGGCCATTACGAGCTTGGCGGCAGGCGCTTTCATTGCTGGAAACGCGGCGGTCATGGCAACGTCACGCTAGAGCGGTCTTTGGCGGAAAGCTGCGACGTGTTTTATTACGAAGCCGCGATGAAAGTCGGGATTGATAAAATGGCGGAAATGGGCCGCAAGCTTGGCCTTGGGACCCGGCATGACCTGCCGATGTCGGCCATCACCGAAGGTTTGATGCCGGACAAGGCCTGGAAATTGGAGCGCTACAAGCGCGAGTGGTTGATCGGGGATTCGGTCAACGCGTCGATCGGGCAAGGCTATGTGCTGGCTTCGCCATTGCAGCTGGCGGTGATGACGGCGCGGATCGCGACGGGCCGCGCGGTGGTGCCACGTCTGGTGCATATGATTGGCAACACACCCGTGCCGGTACAGCCCGCCGAAAGCCTTGGTTTGAACCCGAAATTTCTGGCGGCGGTGCAGCAAGGCATGTTTGCCGTCGGAAACAGCCAACGCGGCACGGCCTACTCGTCGCGAATTGACGACAAATCGCTGCGCATGGCGGGGAAAACCGGCACCAGCCAGGTTCGCAACATCAGTGTGGCAGAGCGCGCGCGCGGCGTCATCAGCAACGACGACCTGCCGTGGGGGCGCCGCGACCACGCGCTATTCGTCGGCTACGCCCCCGCTGACGCGCCGCGCTATGCCGTTTCTGTCGTGGTGGAACATGGTGGTGGTGGCTCGACCGTTGCCGCCCCGATTGCCCGCGACCTGTTGCTGCGTGCGTTAAGCGACGGCGTGCCGCCCAGCTCTGCCTACCCCGCCTCGCAGCGCAACCGGATCGACACAATGCACCGTAATTTGAAGCTGCGCGATGCCGAAGGCAATGCGCCAGACAGTACCCGCGCATGAGCTTTCTAGAATACCGCCTCAAAACCGTCCCGACCGGCGCTTCCAAGATTTTTTACATCAATTGGGCGGTTGTCATTTTGCTGATTGCCGTCGCCTCTGCCGGATTTTTGATGCTGTTTTCCGTTGCGGGTGGGCGCATCGAGGTTTGGGCCGAACCGCAAATGAAACGCTTTGTGGTCGGCCTGTTCGCAATGTTCGTCATTGCTTTCGTCCCCATTTGGTTTTGGCGCAATATGGCGGGGCTTGCCTATGCCCTTTCGATTTTGCTGCTGCTGGGGGTCGAATTCTTTGGCACTGTCGGCATGGGCGCCCAGCGCTGGATCGAGCTTGGGCCTTTGCGCCTGCAACCCTCCGAGCTGACCAAGATCACCCTCGTTATGTTGCTGGCGGCCTATTATGATTGGCTGGATGTCAAAAAAACCTCACGGCCAATCTGGGTGCTGATCCCGGTGGTTTTCATCCTGATCCCGACCGGTCTTGTGCTTACGCAACCCGATCTTGGGACCGCAATTTTGCTGATGGCCGGCGGCGGGGTTGTGATGTTTTGCGCAGGTGTCAGCTGGCTTTACTTTGCCGGGGTGATTGGGCTGGGCGGGGCCACGGTTTCGGCCGTCTTGTTTTCACGCGGCACCGACTGGCAATTGATTAAGGACTACCAATACAAACGGATCGACATTTTTCTGGATCCGGGAAGCGACCCGCTTGGGTCGGGCTATAACATCACGCAGGCCAAAATCGCGCTTGGCTCTGGTGGCTGGACCGGGCGCGGCTTTATGCAAGGCACCCAGAGCCGGTTGAACTTTTTACCCGAAAAACATACCGATTTCATCTTTACCACCTTGGCAGAGGAATTCGGGTTTATTGGCGCGTTTTCCCTTCTGATCCTCTATGCATTGATCTTGGCGTTTTGCATCAGCAGTGCTTTGCAAAACAAAGATCGTTTCGCCAGCCTAGTTACGCTTGGCATCGCCGCCACGTTCTTTTTCTACTTCTCGGTCAATATGTTGATGGTGATGGGGCTGGCCCCTGTGGTCGGCGTGCCTTTGCCTTTGGTGTCTTATGGCGGCACGTCGATGATTGTACTGCTTGCCGCATTTGGGCTGATGCAAAGTGCGCATGTTCACCGGCCCCGTTAAGGAAAGATCACGTTGATGCTGAACATTTACTTCGCAGCCGGCCAAAATCGTTGGGCAGAATACGAGGGCCCCGTGCGGGCGGCCTTGGCCGAACGTGGGGTTCAGGCCACGCTTTCGTCGCTCTGCCCTGACCCAAGCCGTGTGGATTACATCCTTTACGCCCCCAACGGCGACATTAGTGATTTCACGCCTTTCACCCGCACAAAAGCGGTGTTGAGCCTTTGGGCCGGCGTTGAAAAGATCATCGGCAATCCGACCCTGACACAACCCTTGTGCCGGATGGTCGATCCAGCCCTGTCGGCGGGAATGGTGGAATGGGTGGTTGGCCATTGCCTGCGCCATCACCTTGGCATGGACCGCCATATCAAGAATGCCGATCGCGTTTGGGACCCGACCTGCCCGCCTTTGGCCAGCGAACGGCCTGTCGCTATTCTGGGCGTCGGGGCTTTGGGTCAGGCTTGCGCGAAGGCGTTGCAAGCCTTGGGATTTCCCGTCACCGGCTGGGCGCGAACGCCGAAGCAAATCGCCGGTCTGACCTGCCTTTCGGGGGCGGATGGTTTGGAAACCGCCCTGCGCGGCGCGCAGATTGTCGTGCTGCTGCTGCCCAAAACGCCAGAGACGGAAAACCTGTTGAATGCACGGCGCTTGGCCTTTTTGCCAGCGGGTGCCACAATTTTGAACCCCGGTCGGGGCGCGTTGATCGACGATACCGCATTGCTGGCGGCGCTGGATAGCGGGGCGCTGTCCCATGCCACTTTGGACGTGTTCCGTATAGAGCCGTTGCCGCAGGATCATCCGTTTTGGGCGCACCCTTGCGTCACCGTCACCCCGCATATTGCCGCCGAAACCCGCGCGGAAAGCTGTGCGCAGGTCTTGGCTGAAAACATCCGCCGGGGCGAGGCCGCAGAGCCGTTTTTGCACTTGGTTGACCGGTTACGTGGCTATTAAGCTGCGACAAAACCCGTCTATTTCAAGTGATTTCTGAAACAATATTTACAATGCCATTCAGTCTTGATTAGATTGCTACGGTGGCCTTGACGGCTTAGGACAGTTTTGAAATGGCAAAGGTGCCGAAATTTTCTGTCTCAGCTGCTTTTGGCCATTGCATCAGCCCCCCAGGTATCTGCCACATAGGCATATTGGGGTCAGCCGCATGCCAGCAGACATGACTTCGCAATATCCGCCGCAATGAAAGAGAGAGCATCATGCCGGGAAATATGAGCTTTGACGCCTTAAAAGACGCCGCCGCCTCGGGCGAGATCGACACCGTTGTGGTCGCCGCGATCGACATGCAAGGCCGCCTGATGGGCAAACGTTTTCACGTCCAAAACTTCATAGACACCGCTTGGGCTGAAACCCATTGTTGCAATTACCTGATCGCCACGGATATCGAAATGAACACCGTGCAAGGCTATAAATCGACCTCGTGGCAGGCCGGTTATGGCGATTATGTGATGAAACCCGATATGGCGACGCTGCGCCGCCTGCCTTGGCTGGAAGGCACTGTGTTGGTGCTGTGCGACCTGTTGGACCACCACACGCATCTTGCCGTTCCCCATTCCCCGCGTGCGGTGCTGAAGGCGCAGGTCGCCCGGGCCAATGCCATGGGCTATGACGCGATGATGGCGACCGAGTTAGAGTTTTATCTGTTCGAAAACTCTTATGCCTCGCTGCGCGACAGCCAACAAAGCCACGGCCAGATCCGTGATTTGAAAGCGATTTCCGCGCATAACGAAGATTACGGAATTTTCCAAACCACCAAGGAAGAAGAGGTCATGCGCGCCCTGCGCAACGGGCTGTTTGGCGCTGGCATTCCGGTGGAATGTTCCAAAGGCGAGGCCGATGCCGGGCAAGAAGAGATCAACATTCGCTATTCCGATGCGCTGGACACGGCCGATAACCACACGATCACCAAGACCGCGACCAAGGAAATTGCGTGGTCCAAGGGCCGCTCGGTGACCTTTATGGCGAAATATGACCATCGCCGCGCGGGCTCTTCCAGCCATGTGCATCAAAGCCTTTGGACCAAGGGCGAACCCGCCTTTCGCGATGCGGCAGACGCGCATGGCATGTCTGCCACGATGAAGCATTTTCTGGCGGGTCAATTGGCCCATATCGGCGATATCACGGCTTTTCTGGCCCCCTACGTCAACAGCTACAAACGCTTCACGGTCGGCATGTTTGCCCCGACCAAAGCGGTCTGGAGCCGGGATAACCGCACCGCAGGTTTTCGCGTTTGCGGTGATGGCACCAAAGCCGTGCGGGTGGAATGCCGGATCGGTGGTGCCGATCTGAACCCCTATCTTGCGCTGGCCGCCCTGCTTGCAGCGGGCCTTGACGGCATTGAGCAGAAAATGGAGCTAGAGCCTGAAATGCACGGCGATATCTATGCCGCCGACGGTGTTCGCACCCTACCCGGCACCCTGCGCGACGCTGCGGCAAGGATGCACGGCTCTGCCATGCTGCGCGCTGCATTTGGCGATGATGTGATTGACCATTACCACCATGCTGCGATGTGGGAAGTGGCGGAACATGACCGCGTGGTCACAGATTTTGAAATAAGCCGGTTGTTGGAACGCGCCTGAACCGCTGGCAAGACGAGGATAAAATGACAAAACCAATCACCCTGATTTCCCCGGTCGATGGCAGTGCCTATGCCGAACGGATGCCCCTGTCGCAGGCCGAGGCTATTGCGGCAGCCGCACGCGCACGCGCCGCGCAAAAAGCCTGGGCCGCGCGCCCTTTGGCAGAACGGATTGCGCTGGTTAAGGCCGGTGTGGACCAGCTCTTGACCCAAAAAGACCTGCTGGTTGCGGAACTTACCCATCAAATGGGCCGCCCGACCCGCTATGGCGGTGAATTTGGCGGCGTGGTCGACCGCACCAACTATATGTCCGAGATTGCGGCCGACGCGCTGGCCCCGACAATGGTTGAGGACGGCCAAACGTTCCGGCGCTACATCGCGCGCGAAGCGGTGGGCGTGGTCTTTATCGTCGCCCCTTGGAACTATCCTTACCTGACGACAATCAACACTTTGGCCCCGGCTTTGATTGCGGGCAACACGGTCGTGCTGAAACATGCCAGCCAAACCCTGTTGGTTGGCGAAAGACTGGCCAAGGCCTTCCATGCGGCGGGCATCCCAGCGGATGTGTTCCAAAATCTCGTGCTTGACCACGCGACCACCGAACATCTGATCAGCACCCGGGCATTTAATTTCGTGAATTTCACCGGTTCGGTCGGGGGCGGCATCGCGATGGAAAAAGCGGCGGCAGGCACCTTCACCGGAATGGGGCTAGAGCTGGGCGGCAAAGACCCCGGCTATGTGCGCGCCGATGCGGATTTGGACGCAGCCGTAGACAGCCTGATGGACGGCGCGATGTTCAACGCGGGCCAATGCTGCTGCGGGATCGAACGGATCTATGTGCATGAAAGCCTTTATGACGCTTTTGTCGAAAAGGCCGCAGCTTGGGTTAAGGGGCTGGTACTGGGGAACCCGTTTGACGCGGCAACCACCATCGGCCCGATGGCAAACAAACGGTTCGCCGCCGTGGTTCGCGCACAGGTGGCCGAGGCGATTGCCGCAGGTGCGACACCTTTGATCGACCCTACCTTGTTCCCGGCTGATGATGGCGCGGCCTATTTGGCACCGCAAATTTTGGTGAATGTCGATCACACTATGCGGGTGATGATGGAGGAAAGCTTTGGCCCTGTTGTTGGAATTATGAAAGTTTCAGATGACGCCGAAGCGATTTCCTTAATGAACGACAGCCCCTACGGCCTGACATGTTCGATTTGGACAAATGACGTTGAAGCCGCCGCTCAGATTGGCACGCAGATCGAGACCGGAACCGTATTCATGAACCGCTGCGATTACCTTGATCCGGCGTTGTGCTGGACGGGTTGCAAAGACACCGGTCGTGGCGGCTCGCTGTCTTACCTTGGTTTCCACTCGGTCACGCGACCAAAATCGTACCACCTGAAGAAAGTCACCAAATGAGCCACTCTGTTCCCAATCGCAACTGGTCCTACCCCACGGCCATCAAATTCGGCGTAGGTCGGATCGCGGAACTGGCCGAGCACTGCAAAGCCGCCGGTCTTACCAAGCCGCTTTTCGTCACCGATAAAGCACTGGCCAGCCTGCCGATCACCGCAGCGGCCCTGGACGGGCTGGCAGCCGCAAGCCTTGGCCGCGCTGTGTTTTCCGAAGTGGACCCGAACCCGAACGAGGCCAATATGGCTGACGGTATCGCGGTCTACCGGGCCGGTGGCCATGATGGTGTGATCTGTTTTGGCGGTGGCTCGGCTTTGGATCTGGGCAAAATGATCGCCTTGATGGCGCATCAGCGCGCCGACCTGTCTGTCTGGGATCTGGAAGACGTCGATGATTGGTACACCCGCGCCGATAGCCAAGCGGTGGCCCCAATCATCGCGGTGCCCACAACGGCTGGCACTGGTTCTGAGGTTGGGCGCGCAGGCGTGCTGACCAATTCGGCGACCCATAAGAAAAAGATCATCTTTCACCCCAATTTGCTGCCGGTGGTCACCATTTGCGACCCGGCCCTGACCGTCGGTATGCCGCGCTTTATCACCGCGGGCACCGGCATGGACGCGCTTGCGCATTGCCTAGAGGCCTATTGCTCGCCTTTCTACCACCCGATGAGCCAGGGTATCGCACTTGAAGGCATGCGGTTGGTGTTCGAAAACCTGCCGTTGGTTTATGCCGATCCGACCAATCTGGACGCCCGCGCACATATGATGTCGGCGGCGGCCATGGGGGCGGTTGCGTTCCAAAAGGGCCTTGGCGCGATCCATAGCCTGTCGCACCCGATTGGCGCGGTTTATGGCACGCATCACGGCACCACCAATGCAGTCGTGATGCCGATGGTGCTGGATTTCAACCGCCATGCAATTGAAGATCGGATGGAAGCTGCCGCCCGCTATCTGGCCATTCGCGGTGGCTTCGACGGCTTCCGCGAGGCCGTGATGGATCTGCGCGAAACCCTGGACATCCCCGAAAACCTGACCGCGATGGGCGTCGATCCCGCCCGACTGGATGAGTTGACTGAAATGGCGCTCGAAGATCCGTCCTGCGGCGGCAACCCGGTGGAAATGACCGCTGAAAACACCCGCGCCCTGTTCGAGGCCTGCATGTGACACGCGACCGCCGGGGGCTCTGCCCCCGGCCCGGCCCAACATTGAGGCGATGGGCCAAAGGCCCGTCAACGAATGACGGGAGCGCGCCGGGATTGGAGCAACGATATGCGTTGGGCAACCGCAGCAGATTACGACAGGCTTGGCGAGGTGATGTATGACGCCATCCGTAACGGCCGAAGTCTTTATACCGAGGCGCATCGTGCGGCCTGGATGCCGCGGGCATATCGCGGCGAAAAATGGCACGTAAGGCTCGCCGCCCAAAAAGTTTTGCTGGCCAAGGACGGCCCCGAGATCGCGGGGTTTCTCAGCTTAACCTCTGACGGTTACATAGACCTCGCTTTCATCCGCCCCCAGTCCCAAGGCAAAGGCCTATTCCGCGCGCTTTACCAAACCCAGGAGGCTGATGCTCAAACCCTTCCCCGCCTCTGGACCCATGCCAGCCTGATGGCCCAACCCGCTTTTGCAGCCGTTGGTTTTGGTGTCGTGAAGCACGAGATGGTCTATATCAGCGGGTTAGCGTTTGAGCGGGCAGAAATGGCGAAACCACGGCTATCCGAATTTTAGAACGACAGGCCGCCTTGGGCCTATCGTTCTTAATCTTTGCGCGTTTCACCAATTTCCGACCTCAGTCCCCCGCATGCGCATCAAGCGTTTCGAAAAACCGCCTCAAAAGCCGTAACTGCTCCGGGGTCTCTCACGGCAAGGCCCCGCCTAATTTGCAGGGACCAGCACCATTTCCGTATCAAAAAGCACCGCGTCATGGGTTTCGACAAAGGCCCGCAGTTCATCTGTTGACCCCGTCAGACGCACCCGGTCATCTTCAATAAAAGCGGTGGCCGTGGGGTTTTCATTCAAGAACTGTCTTAGCCAGACCGCATCGCCAAAGGACAGTCGCAAAGATCCATCCTGCTGTGACAGCTTCGCAAAACTATGCCATTTGCTGATGTGCAGATCAAAAAACTCGCTTGTCATAAACCCGGTCGTGGCAGGTACGAAATCAAGATAGGTGTTGGAACCGATCTGAGTTGCCCCAACATCAAACACAAACGCAGCCCCATTCTGATCCACAAAGATCGCACGGTAAAGGCCCGCAGTCGCGGTGGGCGAAAAGGCCAGCTCTTCGCCCTGATTGGCCCGCCAATTTCCCTCTATCCCTTCAACCGAGACAAGGGTTTCACTAGAGAAAAGAGGATGAAGCGACGGAATACATCCCGCAAGGAGCAGCCCGAACACCAGTGGTATTGCCCGCATTCCAATGTTCAATCGACGCAATAAACTCATGACTTCATCCCTCCATAAAGACGCACGAAAAGCGCCTTATTTTCCTTTGAAATAAGCCGAAAGCTTTTCGTTGATCGTTTTGCAATCCACCCACATCGTATTGTCGACCATATTGATGGTCAGCTTCTGCCCCTTCACGGAATACGTGCCGGTAACATCCACTTTTTTGACTTTGATCTTTCCGGAGTTTTCATCGCCTGTAATTTCGGCATCGCTTTTTGCCGCCTTTTTGACCTCTTCCAAAACGGTCTTGGGCGAGCCTTTTAAAGTGATATTAATTGCGGCACATTTGTCACCAGCCATTGAGTTAACTCCATAAATAAAATGAAAAAGTCGATTTATATTCAACCAACATGTGCATCGCGGCCGAAAATT
>JBLIGH010000028.1:0-15319 GCA_047636855.1 Pseudorhodobacter sp. | reverse complement strand
GCCGAAAGTGATTCGAGTGCTGCCTCAATCGCTGTGGAGCCTGTCTTCGGCGTTGCCAGAAAAGCCAGCCTTTGCTCCCAAAATACCAACATTCCAACCTCTTTTTTGCTTCTTTTGGAGAAAGGCCCCAGATCTAAACTATCCCTTAATGATTTTCGACAAAAGCTGAATTCATGATAATTCGAGTTAAATGTTCTTGTTTTGATCGCGATGATGTGAGAACAAGAGCGGAACATTTAGCAGATTGCCGCAATCGCGCGGCTGTGAAATAAAGGGCTTGAAAATGGCTACTGCGAAACTCCTGGATTTGGACGGAAAGCGCGAAATGGACAAATCGAAGGCGCTGGAAAGCGCGTTGGCACAGATCGAGCGGCAATTTGGCAAGGGCTCGATTATGAGGCTCGGATCCGAAAATGCCGTAATGGATGTAGAGGCTACATCGACCGGCTCTTTGGGGTTGGATATTGCTTTGGGGATCGGCGGGCTACCGCAAGGTCGGATCATTGAAATTTATGGCCCTGAAAGCTCCGGCAAAACCACGCTGACGCTGCATGTCGTTGCAGAGATGCAGAAAAAGGGTGGGGTTTGCGCTTTCGTCGACGCAGAACACGCGCTTGACCCGCAATATGCGAAAAAACTAGGCGTCAATCTTGATGAATTGCTGATCAGCCAACCTGATACAGGCGAGCAAGCGTTGGAGATCGTGGACACTTTGGTGCGTTCGGGGGCTGTCAGCCTGATCGTGATCGATTCTGTGGCGGCTTTGGTGCCGAAGTCGGAAATCGAAGGCGACATGGGCGATATGCAAATGGGCAGCCAAGCGCGCTTGATGAGCCAGGCAATGCGCAAACTGACCGCCTCGATCGGGCGCAGCAATTGTATGGTGGTTTTCATCAACCAGATTCGGATGAAAATCGGTGTGATGTTTGGCAGCCCAGAGACGACGACTGGCGGCAATGCTTTGAAATTTTATGCGTCGGTTCGGCTTGATATTCGCCGCATTGGGGCGATCAAGGACCGTGATGAAATTGTCGGCAACTCGACTCGTGTGAAAGTCGTCAAGAACAAGGTTGCCCCGCCCTTCAAGCAGGTCGAATTCGATATCATGTATGGCGAAGGTATTTCCAAAACTGGCGAACTTGTCGATTTGGGTGTGAAAGCCGGCGTGGTTGAAAAGTCAGGCTCGTGGTATTCCTATGGCGATGAGCGTATCGGTCAAGGCCGTGAGAATGCGAAAAACTTCCTCAAATCCAACCCTTCATTTGCTTTGGAAATTGAAGAGAAAATTCGGGCGTCCCATGGCATCGATTTTCACATCAGCGAAAGCTCAGGCGAAGATGTTGTCGATATGTAATCGGTAACGCAGCGCAAATTACTGGGTCGGGTGCAAAAAGCACCCGGCCCTTTTTACATTGCGGCATCGTCCCTGTGGACAGCCCGGCTTAGCCTCGCTAAACGAAAGTCGAACTCGCCATAAGGGGCTTTCCCATGCCGTCGCTGAACGATATCCGCTCGACCTTTCTGCAATTCTTCGAACGCAATGGCCACAGGGTTGTGGACAGCAGCCCCTTGGTGCCTCGCAACGATCCGACTTTGATGTTTGCGAACTCGGGCATGGTGCAGTTTAAGAACCTATTTACCGGGGCCGAGCAGCGCGATTATGTGCGCGCGACCACATCGCAAAAATGCGTGCGGGCTGGGGGCAAGCACAATGATCTCGATAATGTCGGCTACACGGCGCGCCACCATACTTTCTTTGAAATGCTGGGGAATTTTAGCTTTGGCGATTACTTCAAATCAGAGGCGATCCCCTTTGCCTGGGAATTGTTAACCAAAGATTTTGACATTCCAAAAGACAAGCTACTGGTCACCGTTTATCATACCGATGATGAAGCCGCCGCGATGTGGAAGAAGGTGGCGGGGCTTTCGGATGATCGGATCATCCGCATTCCGACGGATGATAATTTCTGGCGGATGGGGCCGACAGGCCCCTGCGGCCCGTGCACCGAGATTTTCTTTGACCATGGCGACAAAATTTGGGGTGGCCCGCCCGGCAGCAAAGACGAGAACGGCGATCGTTTCATTGAAATCTGGAACGTCGTTTTCATGCAAAACGAGCAGTTTGCAGATGGCACGATGACGCCCTTGCCGAACCAAAGCATCGATACCGGTATGGGGTTGGAGCGGGTCGGAGCCCTGTTGCAAGGCAAGCACGACAATTACGACACCGATCTGATGCGCAGCCTGATCGAGGCTTCGGCCCATGCCACCAGTCAGGATCCGGATGGACCGGGCAAGATGCATCACCGCGTCATTGCGGACCATTTGCGCGCGACCTCGTTTTTAATTGCCGATGGCGTGATGCCCTCGAACGAAGGGCGCGGATATGTGTTGCGCCGGATTATGCGGCGCGCGATGCGCCATGCCCATCAACTGGGGGCACAAGACCCGGTGATGCACCGTTTGGTCCCTGAATTGGTGCGGCAAATGGGTGGGGCTTACCCGGAATTGATCCATGCAAAAGCGCTGATCGAAGAGACTTTGCGGCTAGAAGAAACCCGGTTCCGCCAGACGCTTGATCGTGGCTTGAAGCTGCTGGATGATGAATTAGCGCGACTTCCCGAGGACACAGATTTGCCCGGGGCTGCTGCGTTCAAGCTTTATGACACTTACGGGTTTCCGCTGGACCTGACGCAAGATGCGCTGCGTGAAAAAGGCCGCGCTGTGGATACTTCGGGGTTTGAGGCTGCGATGGCCGAACAAAAGGCCAAGGCGCGTGCAAGCTGGGCGGGCTCTGGTGAAACCAAGGACGCGGCGATCTGGTTTGATCTGGCCGAAACCCACGGTGCGACCGAGTTTTTGGGATATGACACCGAAACGGCAGAGGGTCAGGTTTTGGCTTTGGTGCAGTCGGGGGCAGAGGTTGCGTCGGCCGGTCAAGGTCAGCAAGTGCAAATCATCCTGAATCAGACGCCTTTTTATGCGGAATCCGGCGGTCAGGTTGGCGATGAGGGGGTTTTGACCACCGCGACGGGCGCGGCGCACGTGACGGATACAAAGAAAAGCCAAGGGCTGTACATCCATATTGCCGAGGTGATCTCGGGCGAGATTGCAATCGGCCAAGGGTCGACATTGACAGTCGATCATGGCCGGCGATCGGCGATCCGTGCCAGCCATTCGGCGACGCACCTGCTGAATGAGGCGCTACGCCGTGCGCTTGGCGATCACGTCGCACAGCGCGGATCGTTGAATGCGCCGGATCGTCTGCGCTTTGACTTCAACCATGGTCAGGCGATATCAGCCGCGGAATTGGCGCAGGTCGAGGCCGAGGTGAACAGCTATATCCGTCAAAACCGTTCGGTTGAAACCCGGATCATGACACCGGATGACGCAAGAGCTTTGGGTGCGCAGGCGTTGTTTGGTGAAAAATACGGTGATGAGGTTCGGGTTGTCTCGATGGGTAGCTTGGCCGGGACGGGCAAAGGCACGGATGGCAGCACCTATAGTCTGGAGCTGTGCGGTGGCACGCATGTTGGGCGTTTGGGCGAGATTGGGTTGTTTGTGCTTTTGGGCGATGGTGCTTCTTCTGCCGGGGTTCGCCGGATCGAGGCGCTGACCGGCGAGGGCGCGTTGGCCTATCTGAAAGAGCAGCTTGGGAATTTGGCCGATGTTGCATCGGTGTTGAAAGTCACCCCATCGGAGCTTGCGTCGCGCGCAAAGACCTTGCTGGACGAGCGTCGAAAATTAGAGAATGAAGTGGCACAGTTGCGTCGCGAATTGGCGATGGGTGGCAGTGCCGCGGGACCCGAGATCAAAGAGATCAACGGCATCAAACTGATTGCGCAGGTCTTGACCGGGGTTTCAGGCAAAGATCTGCCGGGCCTTATCGACGAGATGAAGACGCGGATTGGATCTGGTGCCGTCGTTTTGATCGCTGATACCGGGGCAAAACCGGCGGTGGCTGCGGGTGTGACGGCGGACATGATCGAACGGATTTCTGCGGTGACACTGGTGCAAGCGGCTGCAACCGCGTTGGGTGGCAAGGGCGGCGGCGGTCGTGCGGATATGGCGCAGGCCGGCGGTGTTGACATTACCCAAGCCGATGCGGCAATTTTGGCCGTTGAAGCCGTTTTGGAAGGAAATTGAGATGCCGACAGCCCTATGGATTGCCCATGTCGAAGTCACGGATACAGACGCTTACGGTAAATATGCCGTCGCCGCCGGTCCTGCGATCACCGCACATGGTGGCGTGTTTTTGGCCCGCGGCGGACGTTATGTTCAGCTAGAAGGCAAGGATCGCCCGCGCAATGTGGTTGCACGGTTCCCCAGTCTGGAAGCTGGCGTTGCGTGCTATCACTCTGCTGAATATCAAGCGGCGCTTGCACATGCTAAGGGCGCATCCATTCGCGATTTGATGATCTTGGAAGAGGCCGAATAGGTCGCAAACGCCTGCAAAATCAGAAACATCTAACCCGCAAAGCTTTGGCCTTGCGGGTTTTTTTATGCGGCGGTCCGTTCACCCGGCATGTAATGGTCACGCAGGTGATTACGATCGGTTCGCAAAACTGCGCGATCAGTGACTGAAGGCGCAGAAAAAAACCCGCTCATTTCTGAGCGGGCTTTTTAAAGTTTAGCCTGCGCGCGACTGGCGCTTGCGCTCGTGCGGGTCAAGGTGGCGTTTGCGCATCCGAATATTCTTCGGCGTCACTTCCACCAATTCATCATCGGCAATATAGGCGATGCTCTCTTCCAGGCTCATGCGGACCGGTGTCGTCAGGCGAACGGCCTCATCCGTGCCAGAGGCGCGAACGTTGGTCAGCTGTTTGCCTTTCAGCGGGTTGATTTCCAGATCATTATCGCGGTTATGCTCGCCCAGGATCATGCCTTGATACACGGCTTCTTGCGCGCCAATGAAGAATTTACCGCGATCTTCGAGCTTCCACAAAGCGTAGGATACCGAAGTGCCATTTTCCATCGAGATCAAAACGCCCTGACGTCGACCTTGGATTGGGCCCTTATGCGGGGCCCAGCTGTGAAACAGACGGTTCAAAACGCCTGTACCGCGGGTATCGGTCAGGAATTGGCCATGATAGCCGATCAAACCGCGCGATGGAATATGCGCCACGATGCGGGTTTTGCCCACACCGGCTGGCTTCATCTCGACCAGATCGCCCTTGCGTTCGCCGGTCAGCTTTTCGATCACAACGCCGGAATATTCGTCGTCAACATCGACGGTGACCTCTTCAATAGGCTCCAGTCGCACGCCGTCTTCTTCTTTGAAAATCACGCGCGGACGCGAGATGGAAAGCTCAAAACCTTCGCGGCGCATGTTTTCAATCAAAACGCCCATCTGAAGTTCGCCACGGCCCGAAACCTCGAAGGCCTCGCCGCCGGGGGTATCGGCGATTTTGATCGCGACGTTGACTTCGGATTCGTCCATCAAACGCTTGCGAATAATCCGCGATTGCACTTTGGAACCGTCTTTGCCAGCCAGCGGGCTGTCATTGATCCCGAACGTCACCGTGATGGTTGGCGGGTCAATCGGCTGCGCGGGCAGCGCGGTGTCAACCGACAAGTCGCAAAGCGTATCCGCAACGGTTGCTTTGGTCATGCCTGAAATCGTGACGATATCGCCAGCAACGGCTTCGTCGATCGGCTGTTGACCAAGACCGCGGAAGGCCAGGATCTTGGTGACCCGGAACTGTTCGATCTTTTCGCCCAAGCGCGACAGGGCTTTGAGCTGCGTGCCAACCGTCAGCGTACCGGATTCGACACGGCCAGTCAGAATGCGGCCAATGAACGGGTCGGCGGACAATGTTGTCGCCAACATCTTGAAGGGTTCTTTTGCCGCAGCGACCTGCTTTGGCGCGGGCACATGCTTGACCACAAGATCGAACAAAGCGTTCAGGTCCTTGCGGGGGCCGTCAAGCTCGGTATCGGCCCAGCCAGCACGACCGGAGGCGTAAAGATGGGGGAAATCAAGTTGGTCATCGTCGGCACCGAGATTGGCGAACAGGTCAAAACACTCGTCCAGCGCCCGGTCAGGCTCTGCATCGGCTTTGTCCACTTTGTTGAGAACCACGATCGGGCGCAATCCAAGCGCCAACGCTTTGGAGGTCACAAATTTGGTTTGCGGCATCGGGCCTTCTGCGGCATCGACCAACAAAACAACGCCGTCAACCATCGACAAAATGCGTTCAACCTCGCCGCCGAAATCGGCGTGGCCGGGGGTGTCGACAATGTTGATGCGCATGCCTTTGTATTCAACGCTGGTACATTTGGCCAGAATTGTAATGCCGCGCTCGCGTTCGATGTCATTGCTGTCCATCGCGCGTTCAGTCGTTGCCTGATTGTCGCGGTAGGTACCAGATTGTTTCAACAATTCATCAACGAGGGTGGTTTTGCCATGGTCGACGTGTGCGATAATGGCGATGTTGCGAAGCTCCATCGGAGGTCTCTTTTTCAGGTCATTAGGGTTGGCGTCGCCATAGCGGGTTTGCGGGCAGTTGACCAGAGGCTATTGCTGCAAATGCGAAAGCCCGGGGCTGCAAGGTGCATTCCCGGGCTTTATTGTCGAATTGCACTGATGAATTCGGGTGCTTTAACCCTTCAGAGCCTTGTTCAGGTATTCGTCGACTTTTTCCAAAAAGCCCATTGTCGTCAGCCATTTTTGATCCGGGCCAACCAAAAGCGCGAGGTCTTTGGTCATGTGGCCATCTTCGACGCAATCAACCGTTACCTTTTCCAGCGTTGCCGCAAACCGCGCCAAGGCCGCGTTATCATCCAGTTTTGCGCGATGCTTTAGGCCGCCGGACCACGCAAAGATCGACGCAATCGAGTTGGTCGAGGTTTGCTTGCCTTGCTGATGCTGACGGTAGTGGCGGGTGACGGTGCCATGGGCGGCTTCTGCCTCGACCGTTTTGCCATCTGGCGTCATCAAAACCGAGGTCATCAGACCCAGCGAGCCGAAACCCTGCGCCACCGTATCCGACTGCACATCGCCGTCGTAATTCTTGCAAGCCCAGACATAACCGCCCGACCATTTCATAGCCGAGGCGACCATATCATCGATCAAACGGTGCTCGTAGGTGATGCCTGCGGCTTTGAATTGATCGACGAATTCTTCGTCATAGATCTTTTGGAACAGCTCTTTAAAGCGCCCGTCGTAATATTTCAGGATGGTGTTTTTGGTCGAAAGATAGACCGGCCAGCCTTTGACCAGACCGTAATTCAGCGAAGCACGGGCAAAATCAATGATTGAGGCATCAAGGTTATACATCGCCATGGCGACACCCGCGCCGGGCGCATCATAGACGTCGCGCTCGATCACGGTGCCATCGTCACCCACAAATTTGATCGTCAGCTTGCCTGCACCGGGAAAATGGAAATCGGTGGCGCGGTATTGATCGCCAAAGGCGTGGCGGCCAACGACAATAGGCTGTGTCCAGCCCGGCACCAAGCGCGGCACATTGGTGCAAATGATCGGTTCGCGAAAGATCACGCCGCCAAGGATGTTGCGGATCGTACCATTGGGCGAGCGCCACATCTTTTTCAGGCCAAACTCTTCGACGCGCTGTTCGTCTGGCGTGATGGTCGCGCATTTGACGCCAACGCCGTATTTCTTGATCGCTTCGGCGGCGTCGATGGTTATCTGGTCTTCGGTGCGGTCCCGCTCTTCGATCCCTAGGTCGTAATATTTCAGATCAATATCCAAGTAGGGCAGGATCAGTTTTTTCTTGATGAAATCCCAAATGATCCGGGTCATTTCATCACCGTCCAGCTCGACGATGGGGTTTGCGACTTTGATCTTGGTCATGCGCCATACCTTTTTGGGTTGGGAAGGGGGATTCGGGTTGCACATCCTTTAGCGTAGTTTCATCGATTTGGGAAGCGCGGTATGCAATTGTATACCGTATGGCTTGTTTGCAGGAATGATCAACGCGTCCGGTCTTTATGGAACGCAGCCCTAACGGATCTGGTCGCCAAAGAAGCTTTGCGTCCGCCGCCTGACATAGTCCCAAAGCCCGGGCGCGCCTTTGGCGACCTTATGTCCGACGCGGGTTTCCAACTGTGCGAAAGTGACGTTGTAATCTTTCCATGACCCGCCGCCACACTGGATATTTTGCATCACGGGCTGAACGCGGTCCAGCGATTTTGCAAAGTTTGCGTCGGGGGTTTCGACCGCTTCGAACTCTTGCCAAAGCGCGTGAAGATGATCCCCTAAGGCTTTGGGAAGAAGTCCGAATAAGCGGTGGGCGGCGATTGCCTCAGCGGCCTCAACCTCGGCCGAACTATGAGCGGTCCCACCTTGCGAATGGATCGGTACATCGCCGACATCAATCTCTACCAGATCATGCAGCAAAAGCATTTGAATGACGCGCGCAATGGTGATGCCCGCAAAGGATTGATCGGCCAAAATGATCGCATATAGGGCAATATGCCAGCTGTGTTCGCCAGAATTCTCAAACCGGGAGCCATCGCAAAGCGTGGTGCCCCGCAAAACATGTTTTAGCTGATCCGCTTCGGACAAAAACGCCAGCCGTTGCTCAAACTCAGACGCGGGCGGCGATGATACACCATTCAGGCGGGCACGGGCGGCAGCATAGGCATCCGGCCAACGCTTGCTGAGATCGGCGGCGCGACCCGTTGCCAGATTGTCGCGTACGATTTGTACGTGATCGGGGTTTGGATCGGCGGCGCACAGCACCTGAAATAACGGTTGGGTATGGTCGATCAGTTTGGCAAAGCTGGCATCCGGGGTTCTACCCGCCTCGAACTCTTGCCAAACAGACTGCAGGGGGGCTGCCAAATCATCGGGCAGCAGTGCAAACAGACGCTTGGCCGCTTTGGCCTCGGCTTCAGATTGGCCTTGATTGGGCAGATGGATGGGGTGGTCGCCCGCGTCAATTTCCACGATGTCATGCAGCAACAACATCAAGATGGCGCGCGAGATATCGCAACCCTTGGGGGCCGCATCCGCATGGATCAGCGCCCAAAGTGCGACATGCCAACTGTGCTCGGCGCTGTTTTCAGGTCGCGATCCATCCAGCACTGTATTGGCACGCTGGATGGATTTCAGAAGGTCCGCTTCGTTGAGAAACGCAAATTGCTGGTCAAGCCTTTTGGTCAATGACCCCCCGCCGTATAATCTTTGGGGGCATCGGGGGCTGCTTCGCCGCTTTTGGCCGCGGCGATAACTTTTTCAAGGAAAACACGGGCACGCCTTTCAGCGAGCCGCACCCGGATTGCAGTCATGAACGCTTCTTGCAAGGTGGGCGAAGTGGTTTCGATCACCCGCGAGACTTTGTCGTATAAACGATCATCGTCGATGAAATCCATCGCTTCCAATGTGGACTGCGCGAGCTTATCACCCAGCTCCTCAACGATACTCATCTTCTACCTCGTTTGCTCGGTGATCCGGCGTTTTACATAGCCCGACACCGTGTTAATCATCGGATTCATATGGGTTTCTTCATCTTTGAAGAAGTGATCGGCACCCTCGATCTCGGTATGGGTAATGGTGATGCCTTTTTGCTCGTGCAGCTTGTTCACCAGATTGTGCGTGTCTTTTGGTGGTGCCACTTTATCGGCCGTCCCATTGATGATCAGGCCCGAAGACGGGCAGGGGGCGAGGAACGAAAAGTCATACATATTGGCGGGTGGCGCGACCGAGATGAAGCCCGTAATTTCGGGGCGGCGCATCAAAAGCTGCATGCCGATCCAGGCGCCAAAGGAAAAGCCAGCCACCCAGCAATGTTTGGAGTTTTGGTTCATCGATTGCAGGTAATCCAAGGCCGAGGCCGCATCGGACAGCTCGCCGATGCCCTGATCATATTCACCCTGGCTGCGGCCAACGCCGCGGAAGTTGAACCGAAGCACCGTAAACCCGAGCTTGTAGAAAGTATAATGCAGGTTATAGACGACCTTGTTGTTCATCGTTCCGCCAAATTGCGGATGCGGATGCAAAACAATGGCGATCGGTGCGTCGCGCTCTTTTTGCGGATGGTAGCGGCCTTCTAGACGGCCTTCTGGGCCTGCGAAAATCACTTCGGGCATTGTACTCGCCTGTCTCTTTCTTCGGCGGGGCAGTTGTAGACAAAAGGCCCGCAGATACTTAGAACGCTTCAAAACGCGCCAGAACGGGCACGTGGTCAGCGTTGAGTTAAGCGGCCTGCCGTTATAGGTCAATGGATTAGGTAGGGAAAAGCGATGAAACTGTCGACCAAGGGACGCTATGCCATGGTTGCTTTGGCGGATTTGGCACTGGCGGGCCAAGAAGACCTTGTGTCGTTGGCCGAAATCTCCAAACGGCAAGATGTCTCGCTGCCCTATCTGGAGCAGCTTTTTGTAAAATTGCGCCGGGCGGGTTTGGTCGAAGCCGTGCGCGGACCGGGTGGCGGCTACCGGTTGTCACGCCCCCCTGCGGAAATTCGCATCAGCGAGATTATGGAGGCCGTTGAGGAAACCGTGAGTGCGATGCATTCCGGGGCAGGCGCTTCTGGCGGGGTTTCGGGCAGTCGCGCACAGTCACTAAGCAACCGGCTTTGGGAGGGGTTGAGCGCGCATGTCTATGTGTTTTTGCACCAAACCCGCCTGTCGGACGTGGTTCGCAACGAGATGCAGCCTTGTCCTGCCGTGCCCGCGTTGTTTCGGGTTGTGGATGAAGAGTAAAGGCAAGGGCGCTGTTTGCCCCCTTTGGGCCTGAAGGCCCCTTTACCCCCAAGGATATTTTGGCCGAAAAGCCGCGCGAGGTAGATCGTGAGATCAAGAACCTATTTGGATTGGAACGCGACGACGCCTTTGCGGGCAGAGGCGCGGGCTGCGATGATCGCGGCGATGGATATCGTCGGGAACCCGTCGTCTGTTCATACTGAAGGACGGGCCGCGAAAGCTTTGGTCGAGCGGGCGCGCGACCAGATATCGACCGCTTTGGGTGCGCAGGGTGCGGATATTGTTTTCACCGGGTCCGCGACAGAGAGTGCGGCACTGGCGCTTGGCGGGCGTGATCTGCACTGTGCGGGGCTAGAGCATGACGCGGTGGCTGCTTGGTGCTGGCCGGATTTGCAGTTGGAAGCCTCGGGTCAGGTGATTGTGCCTGTGCCTGCAAAATCTGCGGTGCAGTTGGCCAATTCGGAAACCGGCATTGTGCAAATCTTGCCGCAAGGGCTTGCGGTCAGTGATTTGACACAAGGTTTCGGTAAGCTTCCCATTGCGTTCAATTGGTTGGGGTCGGACATGGGGCTTGTCTCGGCGCATAAGCTGGGCGGGCCAAAGGGCATCGGCGCTGTTGTTTTACGGCGCGGGTTGGACTTGCCAGCGCAGATCAAGGGCGGTGGGCAGGAAATGGGGCGTCGCGCAGGCACCGAGAACGTGATTGGCATCGCCGGTTTTGGGGCTGCGGCGCAAGCTGCGACGAAGGATTTGTCCGACGGAATTTGGGAAGAAATCGCCCAACTTAGAAATATTCTAGAAAAGGCATTGTCGAGCCTCGCAAATGATACTATTTTTGTCGGGAAAGGTGATGCGCGCCTTCCCAACACGCTTTGTCTGATCGCGCCCGGCTGGAAAGGCGAGACTCAGGTGATGCAAATGGACCTAGCAGGCTTTGCCGTTTCGGCGGGATCTGCTTGTTCTTCCGGGAAGGTGCGAGCCAGTCGGGTTTTGCAGGCGATGGGCTATTCCGATGTGGATGCTGCTTCTGCCATCCGTATCTCGGTCGGTCCGGGGGTGCGGGAAGACGAATTGTTGCGCTTTGCCGAGGTTTGGGCGGCGCATTACCAGCGGCACCGGGACCGGGCTGCATAAGTAAGTTAACCGGGTCAGCCCGGCAGAGGAGATGCCAAGATGACGGCCATGCCAAAGATTGAAACCGAGGTCCGCGAAGGCGTTGATCGCGAGACGATTGAAACAGTTCAGGCGATGGCCGGGAAGTACAAACACGGTTGGGAAACCGATATTGAGATGGAATACGCGCCCAAGGGTGTGAATGAAGATATTGTGCGCCTAATCTCGGCCAAAAACGAAGAGCCGGAGTGGATGCTGGAATGGCGTCTGACAGCGTTTCGGCGCTGGCTGGAGATGGAAGAGCCGGAATGGGCGATGCTCGATTATGCCAAAATCGACTATCAAGACATTTATTACTACGCCAAGCCCAAAAGCATGGAGGTCAAGCCGAAGTCTTTGGACGAGGTCGACCCGAAGCTGCTTGCGACCTATGCGAAGCTTGGAATTCCGCTGAAAGAACAAATGCTTCTGGCAGGTGTTGAAGGTTCCGATGCGCCGCGTCAGGTGGCGGTGGATGCGGTGTTTGACTCTGTGTCACTGGGGACGACCTTCAAGGCGGAACTGGCCAAAGCGGGTGTCATTTTCTGCTCTATCACGGAAGCCGTGCGCGAACATCCCGAACTGGTGCGGAAATATCTTGGTTCAGTGGTTCCGCAATCCGACAACTACTTTGCAACGCTCAATTGCGCGGTTTATTCCGACGGCTCGTTTGTCTACATCCCGCCCGGCGTACGCTGCCCGATGGAGCTTTCGACCTATTTCCGGATCAATGCTGAAAACACCGGGCAGTTTGAACGCACCTTGATCATCGCCGATAAGGGCAGCTACGTGTCCTATCTTGAAGGCTGCACAGCCCCAAAACGCGATACAAATCAGTTACATGCGGCCGTGGTCGAGATTGTCATTCTGGAAGATGCCGAGGTAAAATACTCTACCGTTCAGAATTGGTATCCGGGCGACGAGAATGGCGTTGGTGGCATTTACAATTTTGTGACCAAGCGCGCCGATTGCCGCGAGGACCGCGCCAAAGTCATGTGGACACAGGTGGAAACCGGTTCGGCAATCACTTGGAAATACCCGTCTTGCATTTTGCGCGGCGATGATACGCAGGGCGAGTTTTACTCGATTGCGATCGCGAATAACGCCCAACAAGCCGATACTGGCACAAAGATGATCCATCTGGGCAAGCGGTCGAAAAGCCGGATTGTGTCTAAGGGGATCTCGGCGGGTCGGGCGCAGAATACTTACCGTGGTTTGGTATCAATGCACCCTAAGGCTAAGGAATCACGCAATTATACCCAATGCGACAGTCTGTTGATTGGCGATAAATGCGGGGCGCATACCGTGCCGTATATTGAGGTCAAAAATAACTCTAGTCGCGTAGAGCATGAGGCGACAACTTCGAAGGTCGATGACGACCAGTTGTTTTATTGCCGCTCGCGCGGGATGGACGAAGAAGAGGCCGTCGCATTGGTGGTGAATGGGTTTTGCAAGGAAGTACTGCAATCCCTGCCGATGGAATTCGCAATGGAGGCGCAAGCCTTGGTCGCGATCTCGCTGGAAGGGTCCGTTGGTTAATGCGCGCACGCGGCTGGATCAAATGGGCCTTTAGGGCCCATAACACCCAACCGCTGGCGATCGATTGTTTGGCTCTGACTTCAGCCAAGCGCGAATGGAGAGCGGCGCATTGAAACGGCCTGAATTGACCATGCCAGAGGCCGAGGCAGCACTGGTACGGGCGCAATATGCGAAGGCAGCGGTGATCTTGGAATATGGGGCTGGTGGCTCGACCTTGATTGCGGCGGAAATGTTGGGAAAACACGTGTTTGCGGTAGAAAGTGATCAAGATTGGATCAACGTGATGCGCGGCTGGTTTGCTGCAAATCCGCCACTTTCACCTGTTGTCCTGCATCATGGCAATATCGGGCCGACGAAGGATTGGGGGCGGCCCGCGGAAAGCAGCAATTGGCGCAAGTTCCTGAATTATCCGCTGACGATCTGGGATCATGACGATTTTCGCCACCCGGATTTGGTGCTGATTGACGGACGTTTTCGGGTGGGGTGTTTTCTGGCGACATTGTTGCGGATCACACGCCCGGTGACGGTGCTGTTTGACGATTACGTCCACCGCAAAGCCTATGCCGTGGTCGAGGACTATTTCACCCCGGTAGAGGTGGTGGGGCGCATGGCACGGTTTGAAGTGACGCCGCGCCCCCCAACCCCACAGGAATTTGGCCGCTGGGCAACGCTTATGCAGCGGCCTGTTTGACATATGAAAATGGCCTTCGGGTCTGTTACGAATGAGGAAAAAATGCTGGAAATCAAAAACCTGCACGTTAAACTTGAAGAAGAAGATAAAGTTATCCTGAAGGGTGTGAACCTTACGGTTGAAGCGGGCAAGGTCCATGCGATCATGGGGCCGAACGGCTCGGGCAAGTCCACTTTGTCCTATGTGCTTGCAGGGCGGCCTGGGTATCAGGTGACGCAAGGCTCGGCCGCACTGCTGGGGCAAGAGCTGTTGGAACTGGAGCCGGAAGAGCGCGCAGCGGCAGGCCTGTTTCTGGCCTTTCAATACCCGGTTGAAATTCCGGGCGTTGGCAATATGACCTTTCTGCGTACGGCTGTGAATGCGCAGCGCAAAGCGCGCGGTGAAGACGAGCTGTCCGCCGGCGATTTCTTGAAAATCGTGCGTGAAAAGGCGAAATCGCTGAAAATCGACGCAGAGATGATGAAACGCCCGGTGAATGTCGGGTTCTCTGGTGGCGAAAAGAAGCGCAACGAAATCTTGCAAATGGCGATGCTGGAACCAAAAATGTGCATCCTGGATGAGACGGATTCAGGACTTGATGTTGACGCGATGAAGCTGGTTGCTGAAGGCGTGAATGCGCTGCGCGACGCTGGGCGCGCATTCTTGGTTATCACGCATTATCAACGCCTTCTGGACCATATCAAACCTGATGTTGTTCATATCATGGCCGATGGTCGTATTGTGAAAACCGGCGGGCCAGAACTGGCTTTGGAAGTCGAGCAGAACGGATATGCCGGCATTCTGTCTGAGGTGGCCTGATGGCGGTTGCACAAGCAAAATCGGACGCGCTTAGCGCTAGAATTGCGGCGTTGGATCTGCCGCAATCGGGGTGGTCGACGGCTGCCCGTGCAGACGCTTTGACACGGCTTTCGGCAATGGGTTTGCCCAGCAAACGTGATGAATACTGGCGCTATACCGACCCTACGACGCTGAATGCGGCAAACCCGCCTGCAGCCGCACCATTTGTCGATTCTGACGAAGCGATGATCTTTGACGGGATTGAAAAACTGCGCTTGGTCTTTGTCGATGGGGTGTTTGACGCCGCCGCATCTGATGATCTGACGCTTTCAGGCGTTGAAATCTCGCGTCTCGCCGAGACTGGCGCAGACATTCATTGGGCGCGCGATCTGTACGGAGTGCTGGAAACGCGCGGGCAAAACCCGGTGCATCGTCCTTTGGCAACCCTGAACACAGCATTTGCAACCGATGGGCTAATGATCCGGGTTA
>JBLIGH010000027.1:0-15837 GCA_047636855.1 Pseudorhodobacter sp. | reverse complement strand
GGGAATGACTTTGGCGTCTTCGTCGGTCGCCGCTTCGGGCGCAGTGTTTGGTGTTTCTTGGGTTGGTGCTGCCGTGTTGGGCAGACCCATCGCCTTTGCCAGCTTATCCATAGCAGTGGCCGCTTTAGCGACATCACCAGCCTCGATTTGCTTTGCCGTCACGCCAAGTGCACCCAAAAGTTTGCTTTGCAACGGTTCCGACAGCTTTTGTGCGGCATCGCGCAATTCTGCCAGGCGTTTGGTTTGAATCTGCGCTTCTGGGTCCGCCGGATTATTTTCAGGCGCTGCCTCGGTCTGTTCTGGTTTCGACTCACTTTGCGTGACACGCAAATAGGCGCGCTCGATTGCGACCAAAGAATCCGTGGCACGGTCAAGTTTGCGGGCTTTAACCAAGGTCACGACCCCGGCCAAGGCGGTGCGAAGCTTGTCACCCACGTCACCATGCATACCGTCAATGCCGGGCTTCAGCTCTTTGATCTTGTTGACGAGGCTGGTGGCATCGGCGGTAACTTCAGACGTTTCTTCCTCAACTACCTCTTCCTGGATTTCCGTGGTTTCTTCTGTATCGTCTTGGTCTGTATCGTCGTCGAGCAGAACCCCATCGTCATCATCATTTTCGTCTTCACCCAAGTCTTCGATATCGGATTCAAGCTCGTTGCCCATCGCATCTAGGATTTTGACGTTCAACGAAAGCCGTTCGCGGCGCAGGTGTTTTTTCAGCTTTTTGGCGATCGACGGCAGCTCTTTGAGCAGCACAAGGATCATCAGTTTGCCTTCAACGGTGAAAGTCCCAAAAGCAACTTTGGTTTGCCCCGAGGCCTTGCGGGCGGCTTTGGCGATGATCTCGGGTTGCTTTTTACGATGCGTCGCAAACAGGGATTCATCATCGCCTGTGCTGGGGCAAAACGCAAAGGGCATAGATTGCTTGCGCCCCATTTTCACCAGTTTTTGAAGGCCTTCGCCCGTTGCTTCATAATCGGCCATCGTGATCTCCTGTCGTCAATTCTTATTCGTTTTCTGCAATCTAGGAAAAACTACCCACCCAATTCTTTGCCTTTGGCGTCTAGCAGCATGACATCCATCGGCACTTTTTGGTCGCGCAGAAGCTTTTTGAGTTTTTTCGACATGCCGGGGATGACCCTGTCACAGGTCAGGTTCATCACCTTGCCATTCACAGAGACGGTGCCGAAAGAAACTTTGGGCTGACCCGATTCTTTGCGTAAGCCTTTTCCAAGGACGTCAGGCTTTTTGCGCCGGTGGATAAAGAAAACAGGGTCTTCTTCCCCAGCACTCGGGCAAAATGCAAAAGCCAAAGGTTTGGTGCGCGCAATATTCACCAGTTTTTTCAGCGCAGACTTGTCGAGTTCAAAGTCACTCATAATTCCCACTCCGGGACAAAAATTTATCAAAATATCCTTTAAACAAGACGTCATTTGTGGATTTTGGTCAAGTTTCCATTTGCGGGTCGGCGGCCTTTCCCCCCCTGTTGCGGGTTGGTTTCGGAAATATTTTTTATAAAAGTACTTTTGATTATGGCTTAACCCCACTATGTAATAGTCACCGAAGCGTCTGTTTTGACGCATTAAGATTTGGTTGACTGTTAAAAATTACTGGAACGATTGCTTACTTCTGCTAACCTCCGTTTTGAGCATGATGCTCGATAAGTTGTTTATGACTTTATTGTGAGAACTTAATGGATCTGTCTGCCCTTCTCAGTAGCCATGGCGATGACGAACCCAGTGGTGAAAACCTGGAGTATGATCCTTCGTTCATTTCGCTGGAGCTTGCGGCACAACCGGGCGAGGAACGTCAGGTCGGCACGAGCATCATCGCGGCAGAAGAGCCTGACCATGCTGAAGTCATAACCTTCGCAAAAGAAGTGATGGAGCGCAGCCACGATCTGCGGGCGGGCACATTTCTAGCTTATTCCTTGCTTCGCACCAAAGGCTTTGTCGGCTTTGCTGATGCCACAAGCTATCTGCGCGGCTGTCTAGAGCAGTGGTGGGATACGTGCCATCCAGAGCTTGACGCAGACGATGATAACGATCCGACGATGCGTGTGAATGCCATTCGTACTTTGGTCGACGCCGATACGATTTTGAGCGGCGTGCGCCTTGCGCCAATGGCCGAAAGCCGCACATTTGGGCGTGTCTGTTTGCGAGATTTTCAGATCGCCGAGGGTGAGATTTCGCCACCAGCGGGTATGGAAAACATACCCGAAAGCGGTCAGATCGCCGCCGCATTTAAAGACACTGATCCCGAGAAATTGACAGAAATACGTGCTGCGGTTGAGTCGGCTTATGCCGATGTGAAAGCCATTGACGCGATTTTTGACGAACGGATTCCCGGCATGGGGCCCGATCTTGTGCCTTTGGAGAAGTTGCTGAAGCAGGCGATTGCTCGGTTTGCGTCCGCTGGTGTGGGGGATGCTGCAGGCAGTTCCGGTGCCGAAGCTGAGGTCCCTTCGGGTGGTTCCGCGGCACCGAATGTTCCTGCGGGCCTTGTAAGCGGCGGCGCGCCCGGCGCGATTAACAGTCAGCAAGATGTGCGTAACACCTTGGATCGGTTGATTTCTTACTACGAGCGGGCGGAACCTTCTAGCCCGGTGCCGATGCTGCTAGAGCGTGCAAAGCGCCTGGTTGGTGCGGACTTCTATTCGATTATAAAAGATATGGCGCCGGATGGTCGCGATAACGTCAAGACGGTCGGTGGTTTGCCGGACGAGGACGATTATTGACGTAATGACCAAATCCACGGCATGTTAAGACCAATAGAAAAATAAATCTTCAGGGAGCATAAGATGGCCAGTTCACAAAAATTCATCGCACGCAATCGCGCGCCGCGCGTTCAGATTGAATATGATGTGGAACTTTACGGAGCCGAAAAAAAGGTTCAGTTGCCTTTCGTGATGGGCGTTATGTCCGACCTTGCGGGGAAATCCGAAACGCCTTTGCCAGCGGTCGCAGACCGGAAGTTTCTGGAAATTGACGTCGATAACTTTGACAGTCGCATGAAAAGCATGAAGCCTCGCGCGGCCTTTACGGTGCCAAACACGCTGACCGGCGAAGGCAACATGGCTGTGGATATCACCTTCGAAAGCATGGATGACTTCAGCCCCGCTGCGATTGCCGCGAAGGTGGAGCCGCTGCGCAAGCTTCTGGATGCGCGCACTCAGCTTTCCAACCTGATGACCTACATGGATGGTAAAACCGGGGCCGAGGACCTGATTGCCACCGTGATCCAAGATCCTGCTTTGCTTTCGGCGCTTGCTGCACAGCCAGCGCCCAAAGGCAACGCGACCGAAGAAGACAAGGGGTAAAACATGGCCGAAGCAGAAGTCCAATCAACAGGTGGCGCCACTCAAGAAGCCTTCGGCTCCTCCGAGTTCTCCAGCCTTCTCGCAAAAGAATTTCGTCCGAAGTCTGATCAGGCGAAATCAGCCGTTGAACAGGCCGTAAAGACGCTGGCGCAGCAAGCCTTGGCCAATACGGCACTTGTATCTGACGATGCTTTGCGCACGATTGAAGGCATTATTGCCGAGATCGACAAAAAGCTGACCGAGCAAGTTAACCTGGTGCTGCACCACCAAGATTTCCAGCAGCTGGAAAGCGCCTGGCGCGGGCTGCATTATCTGGTGAACAACACCGAAACTGACGAGATGCTTAAAATCCGTGTTCTGCCGATTTCCAAAAAGGAAATGGCCAAGACGCTGAAGAAATTCAAAGGCACCGCTTGGGATCAGTCACCGATCTTCAAGAAAGTCTATGAAGAAGAGTTCGGTCAGTTTGGTGGCGAGCCTTATGGCACGCTTGTGGCCGATTACCACTTCGACCATTCCCCGCCGGATGTTGAATTGCTGACAGAAATGGCCAAGATCGCGGCAGCAGCGCATGCTCCTTTGATCACTGGTGCTAACCCGACCCTTTTCCAGATGGACACCTGGGCGGAGCTGGCGAACCCACGCGATTTGACCAAGATTTTCCAAACACCGGAATATGCCTCATGGCGCAGCCTTCGCGAAAGCGAAGACAGCAAATATGTCGGTCTTGCGATGCCGCGTTTCTTGGGTCGTCTGCCTTATGGCTCGAAAACAGATCCGGTCGAGGCGTTTGCATTTGAAGAAGAAACCGAAGGCGCAGACAGCAGCAAGTATGGCTGGGTGAATGCGGCTTACGGTATGGCCGTTAACATCAACCGGTCCTTCAAGGAATACGGCTGGTGTTCGCGGATCCGTGGGATTGAAAGCGGCGGCGCGGTGGAAAACCTGCCTTCGCATACCTTCCCTTCAGATGATGGTGGTGTCGATCAGAAATGCCCGACAGAAATCGCGATCTCGGACCGTCGCGAATCGGAACTTGCTCGCAATGGCATGATGCCGTTGATCCACCGTAAGAATTCGGACCTGGCTGCCTTCATTGGCGCGCAATCCTTGCACAGCCCGGCCGAGTATGAGGACGCAGACGCAACTGCCAACGCAAACTTGGCTGCGCGTCTGCCGTATTTGTTCGCTACCTGCCGCTTCGCGCATTATCTGAAATGCATCGTGCGCGACAAAGTTGGTTCGTACAAAAGCCGGGATGACATGCAGAACTGGCTCCAGCAATGGGTCAACCAGTATGTCGATTTCTCTGCGGACAGTTCCGCTGAGGATGAAAAAGCCCGTCGCCCACTGGCAGCAGCCGAAGTGGTGGTAGAGGAGGTCGAGGGAAACCCGGGATATTATTCATCGAAGTTCTTCCTTCGTCCGCATTATCAGCTTGAAGGGCTTTCTGTATCCCTTCGCCTGGTATCAAAACTGCCCTCCGAAAAGGGCTGATGACTGTCGGCCTCCCCGGTATTTCGGGGTGGTCTTTTCTGGAACGGGCGGGACTCCCGCCTATGAAGCATCACAAAAGGAGACTACAAAATGGCATTTGACGCATACTGTTATTCCGAAGCACAAAAAACCGTAATCCCGGGCGAGACCCAGGACGAAGCGATGGCCAAGAAAAAGGCGTTCGAGATTCTGTCTTTTGAATTCGGCGCTGAGAACAACATTAACATCGGTTCGATCACCGGCGGTGGTGCTGCTGGTAAAGCTGTGTTCAAAGAGCTGTCGATCACCAAGAAGACCGACACTGCTTCGACCGGCCTTTTCCAAGCGCTTTGCACAGGTCAGCATTTTGACGATTTGGTCATCGAACTGCGTCGCGCAGGCGGTGGTTCAAAAGCGTCCTCTTCGGGTGTCACTTTCATGAAGTTCGACATGCGCCTCGTTATGGTTCAGGACATCACTTGGTCCGGTTCCGACGGCGACGACATCTGCGAAGAAAGCCTCACCCTGCAGTATGGGGCTATCAAGATCCATTACTTCTCGCAGGACGCGAAAGGCGTAATGAACTCCACCCCACAAGAAGCAATGTGGAGCCGCGTCAAGAACAACAATTCGCTTACTGTCTGATTTTGCTATTGTGGCGTCGCGGGATATCGCGGCGCCACGCTTTACACCTCAAATTCTGATTTCTGGGAAGTAATTACATGCGTGCTGAAGAGCTGCTGAAATCCGGCGACCTCGACGCCACGTTGGCTGCACTTCAAGCAGAAATCCGCGCCAAGGCCGCGGACGCCAAGCTTCGGATATTCCTGTTTCAGCTTCTCGCCGTCTTGGGCGATTGGAAGCGCGCGATTACCCAGTTGAAAGTCTCTGCCGAGCTTGCGCCTGATGCGTTGTCGATGGCGCAGACATACCGCGAGGGTATCATTTGCGAAGTTTACCGCGAAAAGGTATTTTCGGGTGAAAAAGAACCTTTGATTTTTGGGGAACCGCAAGAATGGGTTGCCTTGTTGATCGAGGCGCTGAAGGTGCAGGCTGCGGGCCGTATGGAAGATGCGGCCTCTTTGCGGGCGAAAGCATTTGACGCAGCTCCGGCCGTTACCGGAACCATCAATGGCGAGCCTTTCGAATGGATTGCCGATGCTGATATGCGGTTGGGCCCCGTGCTGGAAACCATTGTAAACGGGCGCTATTTCTGGTTGCCGTTCAACATGATAGGCAGCATCAGGTGCGATGCCCCTGCCGATTTGCGCGACAGCGTTTGGACGCCAGTGAACATGACCCTTCGCAATGGTGGTGATATCGTTGCGTTGATTCCGACCCGCTATTCCGGCACGGCAACCAATGGCAGCCACGCAGAACGTTTGTCGCGTGCGACCAGTTGGGCCGATATTGGTGGGGAAACCTTTGTCGGTACTGGGCAGCGTTTGCTGGCAACGGACCTGGGGGACACACCCTTGATGGATTTGCGCAGCCTGATCATCAATCACCCTGACATGCCTGCAGCGATTGCAGAGCAAGACGACGAGTCCCCAACGCAGCCTGACGAGGCGAGCTGATGGCCGAGCATATTCTGGCGGAACGGCTTCAGCCATCATTGCTTGATCGTTTGACCGATGATGACCCGACCAATCTGAAAGAGACGCGTGACAGCCGGGTGATCGACTTACGGCGATTGCGCGAAATCATTCAGCGCGACCTCTCTTGGCTTTTGAATACGTTCGACAACAGCACCCTGGTGGATCCGGACCGCTACCCCAATGTCATCAATTCGGTTCTGACATTCGGCGTGCAAGAAGTGGCGGGCGAGTTTTCGACAGTTGAGCGGACCAAGAAAATCCGCTCCTCTATTCACAAGGCGATTTTGAAGTTCGAGCCGCGCATTATCGCAGGCTCTCTCGACGTCATTTTGCGCGATGCGGACAGTTCGGCGCAAACGGTTGTTACCTTTGATATTGCCGCCGATATGTGGGCGCAGCCTTTGCCGATGGAACTTTATTTGCGCTCTGAAGTTGATATTACGACGGGCGAGCTGCGGCTGGAACGGCCTGGCCCCGGCTCTGCCTCGCCACGGAAACGCTGATGGATACCCGCATCCTGCGCCATTACGAGAGTGAATTGTCCTACCTGCGGGAGATGGGCGGTGAATTCGCGGAAGCCTATCCGAAAATCGCCTCTCGTCTTGGAATGGACAGTTCCGAGGTCGTAGACCCCTATGTCGAACGTTTGCTGGAAGGCGTGGCCTTTCTGTCGGCACGGGTTCAGTTGGAGATGGAGCTGCAATTCCCGTCTTTCACACGGCATTTGTTGGAAATCGTCTATCCGCATTACCTTGCGCCGACGCCGTCGATGCTTGTTGCCGAGTTTGAGCCTGACCAGGCCAATGCGGCGATGAAAGATGGTTTTGTGCTGGAACGCGGCACACGGCTGCGCTCGTCTTTGCGGGAAGGCGATCAGACCGCCTGTATTTTCGAGACCTCGCAGGATGTCACACTTTGGCCGATTGATATCATCGAAGCAGAGTATCTGGATGGCCGAGGCCAGCTGGTGGCAGCAGGCCTGTCGCGCGATGTCGAGGCGCGGGCCGGCATTCGTTTGCGCTTGAAGCGCCGGGGTAGCGAGCCGATTGCGGAGCTGTCGTTGGATTGTTTGTCGTTGTTTTTGAACAATACCAGCGGGCGGCATTGGGAATTGCACGAGATGCTGTGCACGCAAGTTACTGGTTTTGCAGGCCGTTCTACTGACCGCCGTGATGATTGGGTGTTGGATATGCCCAAGGCTCATGTCAAACCGCGCGGCTTTGACCAAAGTGAGGCATTGTTGCCAACGCCGAAGCAGTCTTTCGACGGCTATCGGTTGTTGCAGGAATATTTTGCGATGCCCGAGCGGTTTCATTTCGTTGATTTGTGCGGCCTTTCTCCGGCATTGAAAAAGGCCAAAGGCTCTGAGGTCGATATTTATTTGATGCTGCGGGACGGCATGCCCGAACTTGCAGCTGCAATTACGCCAGAAGCGTTTACCTTGCATGCCTCGCCTGCGATCAACTTGTTTGAGCGCCGTTGCGACCGCGTCCTTTTGACGACCAGTGATGTCGAGCACCATATTGTGCCGGACCGGACGGCACCGCTGGATTACGAGGTGTTTTCGCTGAAGTCGGTGATGGGCATTTCGGAAACTGGCGAAAAAGACTTGGAATTCCGTGCTTTTTATTCGGCAGATGATTTCACCCCGGCCGGTGATCAGCACCTCAGCTATTACTCTCAGTTTCGGCGCATGCGTCAGCGCAGCGAAAAAGAACGTTTGCGCGGCGTGCGAACCTCTTACCTTGGGTCAGAGCTTTATGTGACTTTGGTGGATGCAAAGCAGGCCCCTTACAGTGCTTCGCTTGGTCAGCTTTCAGTGCAGGCAATGTGTACCAATCGCGACCTACCTTTGTTGCTGTCGACGGGTGGGAAAGACGTGTTTCACCTGCCTGATGGCGGGCCAGTGGTGCATATCAAAACGCCCGTTGCGCCCACGCGGCCTCGTCCTTCATTGGGGCAGGGGGATACCGCTTGGCGATTGATCAGCCATTTGAGCCTGAATTATTTGTCGATCACCGACACTGCCAATGGCGGCGGGGTTGAAGCGTTACGCGAACTGGTTGGCATTTATGCGCCGTCTGGTGACAAGACAATTGAAAAGCAGATCGAAGGCATGATTTCGATTGAAAGCCGTCCAATTGTGCGGCGCATGTCTGATGGTGTTTTGTCGACCGCCGTGCGCGGTTTGGAACTGAAACTCGGCTTTGACGATAGTTTTTTTGAAGGGACGAGTGTGTATTTGCTCGGTTCTGTTCTGGAACGGTTTTTCCGGAAATATGTGACGATCAACAGCTTTACCGAAACCGTGCTGTTTACGCAGCAACGGGGGGAAATTGCCCGATGGAAACCCGAAACGGGGCTGGCTCGGATCATCTGACGCTTTTTGCGCAGCTTCTGAAACAGCCTGAAAAGTTTCATATTTTCTATGCGCTTCGTGTTCTCGAAGCGCAGTTTCCAGATATGCCTCGTTTGGGTGAAACCGTGCGGCCACGGCAAGAGGCGTACAGGTTGGAGCAAGAGGCAGAACTCGCCTTCCCGCCTTCCTCGATTGCCTCGATCATTCCGCCAAAGAACGGGCGCCCTGGGCGGTTGATCAATCGCTTTTTCGGGCTTTTCGGCCCGCATGGCCCTTTGCCGCTGCATTTGACCGAGTTCGCGCGCGACCGCTATCGCAACCACCGCGATCCAACGTTTCTTGCTTTCGGCAATATGCTGACGCATCGCTTGTTCACCTTGTTTTACCGGGCTTGGGCCGTTTCACATCCAGGGCCGTCATTTGACCGGACTCTGAAGGGCAAAAAGGCGGCTGACCCGTTTGCGCGCAAAGTTGCGGCACTTTCGGGGCATTATGAACGCGGCTTTGACAATCGCGACGAGATGCCCGATTTGGCCAAGCGGCATTTTGTTGGTCATCTCGCCCCCGGTCCAAGACATCCCTCGGGGCTGATTTCGATCATTTCGGGCTTCGTGCGCTCGCAGGTCGATTTGCAGCAGTTTGTCGGGCAATGGTTAGAGCTGGAGCCGGACGATCAGTGGCAGCTTGGGTCCCGGGTCGGGCTTGGCCTTGGGACCAGCATCGGACATCGCGTCTGGTCCCATGCAGCCAAATTTCGCCTGCGGATCGGTCCGATGTCGCTTTCGGATTTTGAACGATTGATGCCGGGATCGCCGACTTTGTTGCGGCTAGAGGCTATTGTGCGCAATTATGTCGGTGACACGCTGGATTGGGATATGAATCTGGTATTGGCCAAGGATCAGGTGCCCAAGGCCGTGTTGGGTCAGACCACAATGTTGGGTCATACTTCGTGGATTGGCACACGAACACGCGACACAGACGCCGATGATCTGTATCTTATACCACGTAGTCTTGCGCATCGGGGAACCGCTGCGGCTTAAAATTAGTCTTTAGGAAATAACGATCTGGCGAAATGTCGGACAATTGATAGGGAAAGGTGAACGAAAATGAGCGAGATCAGCCGAGTTGCGCTATTTGGGAAATTGAACAAGCTAGGCTATCAGGCGATAGAGAGTGCGGCGGTTTTTTGCAAATTGCGCGGTAACCCTTACGTTGAGATCGTTCATTGGTTCCACCAGATTTTGCAGGGTGCGGATAGCGATATTCACCGCATCGCAGAGCATTACAAACTTGAACCGTCCAATATCGCCCGCGATATGACGCGCGCGCTGGATTCTTTGCCGCGCGGCGCATCGGCCATCTCTGACCTGTCCAGCCATTTGGAAAACGCGGTCGAACGGGCCTGGGTTTACGGCTCGCTCAAATACAGCTCTAGCCAAGTGCGCACCGGGCATATCATTTTGGGTATGCTGAAGACAAAAGAGCTTCAGAACATTCTGTACGGTGTGTCTGAAGAATTCCGCAAGATTAAGCCTGATGATCTGGCCGATAATTTTGCGGATGCGGTAGATGGTTCGCCCGAAGATCGGATGGGCGCGCAGGACGGCTCTAGTGTTGGGGGTGGTGTCAGCCCGGGCGAGCAGTCCGGTGCGATTGCCCCGGCGCAGATGGGTAAAGAAGAGGCCTTGGCGCAGTTTTGTACCGATCTGACGCAGCAAGCGCGCGACGGTAAGATTGATCCTATCGTTGGTCGTGACGAAGAAATTCGCCAAGTTGTGGACGTGCTGATGCGCCGTCGCCAGAACAACCCGATCCTGACCGGCGAGGCTGGTGTGGGTAAGACGGCTGTGGTCGAAGGGTTTGCGCTGCGCATCGCGCGCGGCGATGTGCCGCCAGCGCTGAAAGAAGCCAAACTGATGTCGCTGGATGTGGGTTTGTTGCAAGCCGGTGCCAGCATGAAGGGCGAGTTTGAAAATCGCCTGCGTTCGGTCATCGACGAAGTGCAGGCCAGCACCGTGCCAATTATCATGTTCATCGACGAAACTCATACGCTTGTCGGTGCGGGCGGTGCGGCGGGCACAGGGGACGCGGCCAATCTATTGAAGCCTGCGCTGGCGCGTGGCACGTTGCGCACAATCGGTGCGACCACTTGGGCTGAATACAAAAAGCATATCGAAAAAGATCCGGCGCTGTCCCGTCGTTTCCAGACCGTTGTGGTCGACGAGCCAAGCCCGACAAAAGCGATCATGATGATGCGCGGCATCGCTTCGATGCTGGAAAAGCACCATAAGGTGCAGGTGCTGGACGAGGGAATTGAAGCGGCGGTCAATCTTTCCGCCCGCTATATTCCAGCGCGGCAATTGCCCGATAAATCGGTCTCTGTGCTGGATACAGCCTGCGCTCGCGTGGCGATCAGTCAATTTGCTGTGCCCGCCGAGGTCGATGACAGCCGCCGCCGGATTTCGGCGCTAGAGACCGAGCTGGAGATCATCGGTCGCGACGAAACCGCGGGCTATGATGTTGAAGAGCGCCGCGTCGCTGTAAACTATGCCAAAGCCGAAGAAGAGACCCGTCTGGTCGGTCTGACCGCGCGTTGGGACGCTGAAAAGGCTGTGGTGGACGAAATCCTCGCCCTGCGTGCCAAGCTTCGCGAAGGCGGTGCGCCGGTCGAACAAGCCGAAGCGCCAGCAAGCCCGATGGAGCCAGAAGCCCGCGCGGCCCTGATCTTGGAATTGAAGGCCAAGAACCAAGAGCTGATCACCATGCAGGGCGACAGCCCGCTGATCTTGCCAATCGTTGATGCGCAGGCGGTGGCCACGGTTGTCGGTGACTGGACAGGCATTCCGGTTGGTCGCATGGTCAAGGACGAGATCGAAACAGTCCTGAACCTCGAGACCCATCTGGCCAAGCGGGTCATAGGTCAAGATCATGCGATGAGGATGATCGCCAAGCGCATTCAGACCAGCCGTGCTGGGCTCGACAACCCATCCAAGCCGATTGGCGTCTTTATGCTGGCCGGGACTTCGGGCGTTGGTAAAACCGAAACGGCATTGGCCTTGGCCGAGGTTCTTTACGGCGGTGAGCAGAATGTCATCACGATCAATATGTCGGAATATCAAGAGGCCCACACGGTCAGCTCGCTGAAAGGCGCGCCTCCGGGCTATGTCGGCTATGGCGAGGGCGGGGTGCTAACCGAAGCCGTGCGCCGCAAACCCTATTCTGTCGTGCTGCTGGACGAGGTGGAAAAAGCCCACCCGGATGTCCACGAGATTTTCTTTCAGGTGTTTGACAAAGGCGTCATGGAAGATGGCGAGGGCCGTTCTATCGACTTCAAAAACTGCCTGATCTTGTTGACAACGAACGCTGGCACCGAGATGATTACGGATCTTTGTGCCGATCCCGAGCTGATGCCGGATCCCGAGAGTATGGCCAAGGCGCTGCGCGAGCCTTTGTTGAAGATTTTCCCACCCGCGTTACTTGGTCGTCTTGTGACGATCCCTTATTATCCGCTGTCGCCAGATATGATTGGCAAGATAACGGTTCTGCAATTGAACCGTATCAAAAAGCGGGTTGAAGCGGCCCATAGCGTCCCATTTGAATATACCGACGCTGTGGTCCAAACGATTGTGGACCGCTGCCAAGAACTTGAAAGTGGTGGCCGCATGATTGATGCTATCGTGACGAACACCATGCTTCCTGACATCTCGGCAGAATTCTTGCGCCGGATGATGACAGGCGGCGAAGTGAACAAAGTGGCAATTGATGTCAAAGACGGTGAATTTATCTATTCATTTGAGTAATCCTGTTTTTGGGGATGCTCTTAACTATTTGAAAGGAAATTAAAATGGCCGCAGGAGAGAAGACGCCGATTATGGCTGAGTTGAAGGCCCATCCCCTAAAGGAGATGGGTAAGGAGGCGCGCGATTTCATTACCAATAGCAAGGCGCTGACAAAGGCGTTTCAACCGATCATATGGTCGGCGAAACCGGTTCTGGACCCTCGGAAGTGGAACAAGAAATCCCTTTCCGACGGGCTCAGCGCGGTCGCGCGTTATGAGATGAAGCTTTTGGCTGTTCGCGCGTCCAAGATTGCGAAAGATGCTGCAGGTAAGGGCGGTGCCAAGAAATTTGAAGATGCACTTATCAAAGAATATAAAGAGGTGAAGGAAGAGATCCTCAACAAAGTCTCATTGGCGATTGAAGAGGTTGAAGCTGATAAGGGCGACAACGCTAAGGGCCTAAAAGACTGCAAGGCGGCATTCGACAAGCTTGATAAAGTGGACTTTGGTAATATTTTCAAAGGTCCTCGTATGACCATGCTTGTCGTGTTCACGGAGCTTGAGGAAGATCTCGAGGACCCGGATGAAAAGAGAAAAGCCAAGGCGTTGGGTGAGGCTTCAAAAAACATAGCAGTGGCGTTGAAGGATTTTGAAGACCAAGGCAAAGCTGCGACGACTGCGATTGAGACGCTGATGAAAGCCGCAAAAACCACCAAGGACAATAAGGGCGCTGACCCCGAGTTTATTGCATTTGCCACCCTTGTTTTGAAGCAGGAAGGCAAGATCAGCAGTGTTCTGGCCAAGTCCAGTAAGTTTTCGGATGCACTGGCAAATGCCGAGAAACTTGTGAAATCGGGCAAAATCAGCCCCGGCGACGCCAAAATTCAAGCGGCAATCTTTGACAAGATGTCTAATCTGGACGGCTCCGCCAAAGAAACGATGATGGCGGCGCGCAAGTTGAAGCCGGATTTCAAGAAAATTGAGAAGAAGCTGAAGTAGATTTGAAATCAGCAGCCCCTAGCATCTGCAGGGGGCTGCATACTTTGAGAGGATCAGCGCTTTGGACCAGCTAGATCAAGCCGCCCCGCTATCGCAACGCCAGCAACTTCAGAAGTTGGTGGAGCTTCCTGTTGTGCGCAATACCATTCTGACGCTGGTTATCATTAACGCAGCGCTTTTGGGGCTCTCGACCTCTGACTGGGTGATGGAGCGGTTTGGGTCGGTGATCTATTTGCTGGACAGGGCGATTCTGACCATCTTCGTGCTAGAGATCGTCACAAAGCTTTATGCTTACGGCCGGGCGTTTTTCAAAGATGCCTGGAATATCTTTGATCTGGTGGTGGTCAGTTTGGGTCTGTTGCCGCAGACGACAAGCCTGTCGGCCCTACGGGCTTTGCGCGTCATCCGTGCGCTGCGTATTCTGTCAGCGGTGCCGCAAATGCGCACGGTTGTGCAGGCCTTGTTCGACGCGTTGCCCGGTATGGGCGCGGTCATTATCATGCTGTCGATTGTGTTTTATGTCTTCGCCGTCATGGCAACGATCATGTTTGGTGACGAGTTTGAAGTGTGGTTTGGCACGGTGGGGGAATCGCTTTATTCGCTGTTCCAGATTATGACTCTGGAAAGCTGGTCGATGGGCATTGTGCGCCCGGTGATGGAGAAATTCCCCTATGCTTGGGCGTTCTTCGTACCCTTCATTGCAATGACCGCGTTTTCGGTGCTCAACCTCTTTATCGGTCTGTTGGTCAACACGATGCAGGCGGCGGTGGATGCTGATGCCGAGAAAGAATTTGAAAAGCTGCGCGACCTCGTACGGACGGAAACCGATCAGGTTGATGTTCATGTATTGGAGTTGAAGACTGAAATTCAGGAATTGAGGGCCGAAATACGCGCCCTAGCGGAAGTGAGAAATGGCTAGCGGATCGCAGAAATTCATAGCGCGCAACCGCGCGCCCCGCGTTCAGATCGAATATGATGTAGAGCTGTATGGGGCGGAAAAAAAGGTTCAACTGCCTTTCGTCATGGGCGTGATGTCGGACTTGGCGGGGAAGTCGGAAGAGCCGATGCCCTCGGTTGCGGATCGCAAGTTCTTGGAAATCGATGTCGATAACTTCGATACGCGGATGAAAGCCATGCGCCCAAGGGCGGCCTTCACGGTTCCGAACACGCTGACAGGCGACGGCAATATGGCCGTGGATATCACCTTTGAAAGCATGGAGGATTTCTCGCCTGCTGCGATCGCACGGAAAATCGAACCACTGCGGGAATTGCTGGAAGCGCGCACGCAACTGTTTAATCTGATGACCTATATGGATGGTAAGGCGGGTGCCGAAACGCTGATTGAAACTGTTTTACAAGATGGTGGGCTGTTGTCTGCATTGGCGTCGCAAAGCGCTGATATCGCGGGCCGCAATGCTGTGTTGGATGGATTGCGCGAAACGGCACCCGACCCATCGCTCCCCGATCCCGCCATAGCGGAAAAAGAAGCAGGGCTTGCCGCGTTGCGCGCAGCGCCTGTTGTTGCGGAAAAACCGGATGAAACAGGTGCGGCACTGGCCGCTCTTCGTGCTGCCACGCCAATTGTCGAAGAGGCGCCCGACGAGGCCGCTGCCGCATTAGCGGCCCTGCGCGCCACAACGCCCATTGTCGACGAAGCCCCTGACACTTCCGGTGCTGCATTTGCATCGCTGCTTGCGGCAGCGCCCGAGGCGGTGGATGCACCAGACGAGGCCGCTGCCGCTTTGGCGGCCCTGCGCGCAGTGACCCCGATTGCAGAGGATGTGCCTGACACTACAGCCGCAGCACTAGAGGCCCTTCGCGCGGCGACCCCTGTTGTCGAAGACGTCCCTGATACCACTTCTGCGGCCCTTGCTGCTTTGCGTGCGGCCACTCCTGTTGCAAGCGATGCACCGGATGAAGCCGCCGCTGCGCTGGATGCCTTGCGCGCTGCCAAACCTGTCGCGCCAGAGGAACCCGATGACACGGCAGCGGCGCTAGACGCTCTGCGTGCTGCGACCCCTGTCGCGCAAGAGGCTCCGGATGAGGCCGAAGCGGCACTGGCCGCGCTTCGCGCCGCAATGCCTATTGCTGATGCTGAAGTTGATGAAACGGGCGCAGCCCTTGAAGCCTTGCGCGCCGCGCCAAGGATCACGGAAGAGCAGCCAGACGAAACAGGTGCCGCGCTTGAGGCGTTACGCGCAGTCCCGCCGGTTGTTGCGCAAGCGCCTGATCCGAAAAGCGCTGCGCTGGAAGCGCTCGTTTCGGCCATGCCTATCGTCGAGGCAGAACCCGATACCAAAGGTGCCGC
>JBLIGH010000026.1:0-16014 GCA_047636855.1 Pseudorhodobacter sp. | reverse complement strand
TGCCATTCGCGCAGCCAGACAAAGCCAAAGCCGCACCTGAAGATCCGAGAAAAACCCGCCGTGAAAATAGTGTCATGTCTGCCGCCTCATCTATGAGTGCCCGAATACGTTTTTCAACGGGCAAGCTTATAGAGGCTCTTCGGCCTCCTATGGTAACCATAGCCTTTATTTTTCCGGCTGTCATCAACATGTGGTAGGGTACCAGCCATTTGGGCGCAAATTCGCTGGATTTTCAGGCCTGATCGCTCAAAATACGGGCCACTTTCGGGGCAAAATAGGTTAAAACACCGTCACAGCCGGCGCGCCGGAACGCCAAAAGGCTTTCCAACATCGCTTTTTCGCCATCAATCCAGCCACGCTCGGCGGCCGCACAGATCATCGCGTATTCCCCCGAGACTTGATAGGCATAGGTCGGTGCGCCAAAAGCCTCTTTCACACGGCGGCAAATATCGAGATAGGGCATCCCGGGCTTGACCATCACCATATCCGCGCCTTCGCGCAAATCGCGCTCTACCAGCCGCAAAGCCTCGTCTGAATTGCCGGGGTTCATTTGGTAGGTTTTCTTATCGCCCACCAGACGACTGCCAGCCCCAACGGCATCGCGGAACGGCCCGTAAAAGGCCGAGGCGTATTTTGCAGCGTAAGAAAGGATTGCAACATCTTGATAACCATTGCTTTCCAGCGCTTCGCGCATCGCTGCAATTCGGCCATCCATCATATCTGACGGGCCCAAAATATCCGCGCCAGCCTCTGCCTGTGCCAGCGACATCTTGACCAAAGCCACGATTGTTTCGTCGTTCAAGATCACGCCGTCGCGCACCAAACCGTCATGGCCATTCGCATTATAGGGGTCCAGTGCCACATCGGTCATCACAGCTATCCCCGGCACCGCAGCTTTGATGGCACGGATCGCCCGGTTGGCAAGATTGTCAGGGCTCCACGCCTCTGCACAGTCTTCGGTGCGCAAATCGGGGTCGGTATAGGGAAACAGGCAAATTGCCGGAATGCCCAGGTTTGCAGCTTCTTGCGCTGCGGCCACCACGCGGTCGATCGACAGGCGCGCCACCCCGGGCATCGAGGCGATCGGATCGACCACATTCTGGCCGTCGCACACAAACATCGGCCAGACCAAGTCATTCACGCTTAGCACGTTTTCCTGAGCCAGCCGCCGCAAAGCGTCGCTTTTGCGCAAGCGTCGAAAACGTGTGGCGGGATAGGGAGCATGGATCGGGCGCATCTAAAAATCCTTGGGCTGGCCTTGGCTGTAACGTTTCTGCAAGGGCTTGCGGCTTTTTCTTCTGCCTGCCATGGAAAAGCGCGCATCTCAAGAGTAGGAATGACGCATCAAAGCGGCGGCGGCAAGGCGCTGTGCATTCTGACGCTAACAGGCAAGGGCAGATATAGTGGATTTGTACAAAACGGTTTTCGAGCTGATCGAGCTGCGGTCCTTCTCGAATCTGTGGTTCTGGATCGCCTTAGCGGTGATGTGGTCAAGCGCCAGTCATTGGGTCTTGGGTGTGCCGTTCGATTTGGTGACACGCGCGCGCAAAAATGGCGGGCAGGCAAGCGAGGATCTTGAGGCACTTGTGGGCATCAACGTGCGCAGGCTCATGTTCATCACGCAGGTATCTGGATTGTGGATTATCGGCTTTTTGTCTTTTGTGCTGACCGGGTTGCTGGTTTTGGGCTTCTTCTATGCGGTCGAATTTGCGCAAGCGGTTTTCTTGCTGGCCGCACCGATGGCGATTGTCGGATCCCTTAGCCTAAGCACGGCGCGGCAGATCCGCGATCAGACCCTGTCCGGCGACTATTTGCAGCGCAGGCTTTCGCGGCATCGTATGGCCGTTCAGGGCATTGGCATGATCTCAATTTTCATCACTTCGCTTTGGGGCATGTGGCAGAATCTGCAACTTGGCCCGTTTTAAACAGGCTTATCGGCCGGAAAAGTAGCTATGACGGATATTCAGCGCATCATATTGGGCGGCGCGCCGGAAGGCTTTGACGCAAAGCTTTTGGCAAAAGAGCTGTCACGCGGTGTCCCGGTTGTGCATGTGGCCCGCGATGACAAGCGGTTGGAGGCGATGCGCGACGCTTTGCGCATCATGGCCCCAGATGTGCCGGTGCTAGAGCTGCCCGCCTGGGATTGCCTGCCCTATGACCGGGTTTCGCCCAATCCCGATATCGTCTCGCGACGTATGGCGACGCTTGCGGCTTTGGCGCAGGGGGTGGCGGGGGCGTTTGTGCTGTTGACCACGGTGAATGCCGCAACCCAAAAGCTGCCCGCGCGCGCAGTGCTGCGCGACAGCGCTTTTTCGGCGACGGTTGGGCATCGTTTGAACGAGGCCGCACTGCGTAACTTTCTGACGCGCATGGGGTTTTCGCCCAGTACGACGGTTGCAGAGCCGGGCGATTATGCCATTCGCGGCGGCATCATCGACATTTTTCCACCGGGTCCGGGTGGGCCGGTTCGGCTTGATTTGTTCGGCGATGTTTTGGATGGGGCGCGGCGGTTCGACCCGGAAACCCAGCGTACCACAGAAAAGCTGACATCGGTTGATTTCGCGCCTGTGTCCGAAGTGATCCTGGACGAGGCTGCAATCAGTCGATTTCGCCAAAACTACCGCGTCGAATTCGGTGTTGGTGGCGGCGCTGACGACCCGCTTTATGAGGCGGTCAGCGCAGGGCGAAAACATCAAGGGATGGAGCATTGGCTGCCCTTTTTCCACAGCAAGCTGGAAACCCTCTTTGATTATCTGCCCGATGCGGCTGTGATGCTGGACGATCAGGTCACACCGATGCGGCTTGCGCGTTGGGAAAGTATTGCGGATCAATATGATGCGCGCCAAGAGGCGATGCGCGCCAAGGGCCGGCTGGACACGGTTTACAAACCTGCAGCGCCAGAGCTTTTGTATTTGGATGATGCCACATGGATCGCGGCTTTGACGGGACATCGGGTGATATCGTTGTCGCCCTTGGCGCAGTCACCGGGGCCGGGGGTTCTGGATGCTGGCGGTCGGATGGGGCGCAGTTTCGCGCCCGAACGTCAGCAAGAAAACATAAGCCTTTTCAACGCTCTTGCGGACCATCTTAAGGTATTGCGTAAGGTGGGTCAGGTCGTCATCGCCAGTTGGTCCGAAGGCGCGCGCGAGCGGCTTTCGGGTTTGATGGCAGATCAAGGCGTTGAAGGGGCAATCCCGGTGCGTGACATCCGCGATGTCCCCGAGGGCAAAGGCGGGCTGTACCTGCTGATCTGGCCGCTCGAGACCGGATTTGTCGCACCCGGCTTGGCGGTGATTTCCGAACAAGATGTGTTGGGCGACCGTCTGGTCAGCAAGCCCAAGCGCAAACGTAAGGCCGAAAACTTCCTGCGCGATGCCGATACTTTGTCGCCGGGCGATCTGGTTGTGCATGTCGAACACGGTGTCGGGCGCTATCGCGGGCTTGAGATGATCACAGCGCTTGGCGCGCCGCATGAATGCCTAAGCATCGAATATGCTGAAAATGCCAAGCTGTATCTTCCTGTTGAAAACATTGAACTTCTAAGCCGCTATGGCCATGAAGAAGGCCTGCTTGACCGGCTGGGCGGTGGCGCTTGGCAGGCCAAAAAAGCGAAACTGAAGGCGCGCATCCGCGAGATTGCCGAGCGGTTGATGCGCATCGCCGCCGAACGGCATTTGCGCCATGCCCCGGTGTTGGAGACGCCCCATGCGATGTGGGAGGCCTTTGCCGCGCGCTTCCCCTATACCGAAACCGAGGACCAGCTGACCGCGATCAATGATGTCGTCGCGGACCTGGAAGCAGGCTCGCCCATGGACCGTTTGGTTGTGGGTGATGTCGGTTTTGGCAAAACCGAGGTTGCGATGCGTGCAGCATTTGTCGCGGCAATGGCAGGTATGCAGGTGGCCGTTATCGCGCCAACGACCCTTTTGGCCCGGCAACATTACCGCAGCTTTGTCGAAAGATTTCGAGGTTTCCCGATTGTTATCAAGCCATTATCGCGCTTTGTTAGCACGAAAGACGCCAATGCCACACGCGAAGGGCTTAGCGATGGCACCGTCGATATCTGCATCGGCACGCATGCTTTGCTGGCCAAAAGTATCCAGATCAAAAATCTGGGCTTGCTGGTCATCGACGAAGAACAGCATTTCGGCGTCACGCATAAAGAGCGGCTGAAAGATATGCGGTCCGAGGTGCATGTGTTGACCCTGACGGCAACGCCGATCCCGCGCACCCTGCAGCTTTCGCTGACCGGGGTGCGCGATCTGTCCATCATCGCAACGCCGCCGGTGGACCGTTTGGCGATCCGCACCTATGTTTCGGAATTCGATACCGTCACCATCCGCGAGGCGTTGCTGCGCGAGCGTTATCGCGGCGGGCAAAGCTTCTACGTCATGCCCCGGATCTCGGATATTCATGACATCGAGGATTTCTTGAAAAACCAAGTGCCGGAAGTCAGCTACATCGTGGCACATGGCCAGTTGGCCGCGGGCGATCTGGATCAGCGGATGAATGATTTTTACGACGGCAAGGCGGATGTGCTGATCGCCACTTCGATTGTCGAAAGCGGCTTGGACATACCGACTGCCAATACCATGATCGTGCACCGCGCCGATATGTTTGGCCTGTCGCAGCTTTACCAAATCCGGGGTCGGGTTGGCCGGGCCAAAACCCGTGCCTATTGCTATTTAACGACCAAGCCACGTGTGCCGCTGACACCGCAAGCGATGAAGCGGTTGCGGCTTTTGGGCAGCCTCGACAGCCTTGGGGCCGGGTTCAATCTGGCCAGCCATGACCTTGATCTGCGCGGCGCGGGCAACCTTTTGGGCGAAGAGCAATCGGGCCATATTAAGGAAGTCGGTTACGAGCTTTACCAAGCCATGCTGGAGGAAACCATCGCCAAGCTGCGGTCAGGCGAGATTTCGGGGCTGAGCGAGGTCGATGACCAATGGGCGCCCAATATCAATCTGGGGGTGCCTGTGCTGATCCCGGACCTGTATGTGCCCGATCTGGACCTGCGGCTGGGGCTTTACCGACGTTTGTCGCGGCTTGCGACCAAGGTCGAGCTGGAGGGCTTTGCCGCCGAGCTGATCGACCGCTTTGGTCCGTTGCCAAAAGAGGTCAACACGCTGATGCTGGTGGTCCGGATTAAGGCGATGTGCAAACGTGCGGGTATCGCGCGGCTGGACGCCGGGCCGAAGGGTGCCACCATTCAGTTTCACAATGATAAATATGCCAACCCGGCCGGTTTGGTGGATTTCATCAAAACCCAACCCGGCGCGCGGGTCTCTGGCAATAAGATCGTGCTGGTTCAGGATTGGAAGTCGGAAGGCGAACGGATCAAGGGATCATTCGCCATCGCAAAAACCTTGGTCGAAAAATTGCTGGACCAAAAGCGCGCAAAATCGGTCAGCAAGGTTTGAGGATAACGGGCTGAAAATGGCGGGGCAGGGCATAAGCTGCCACCCCGCCAATATTGTCAGACAGCGCCGTTGTATTCGCCGCGTGCCGGGTAGTTCTTGTCGATGACAAAATCCAATCCTGCCAGCAACTCGCTGAAATGTGGGCGCACGAAGGGCATGGTTTGCACGCTCATATAGTAAAGCGTTTGGTCGGCATTGACCAAGAACAGACCCGGCTCGGAGAACAGCGCAGGCTCTTCAATGCCGATAGAGGTCAAGCCGCGCGAAGTAGAGATATAAAGCCCCCATTCGCGCGCTTTTGTCAGCGACAAGGAATGGGCGAACCGCAAAGCACTGGCATCGACCTTATCGGCCATGGCTTGCGTACGCTCTTCGCCATCCGAAGAAATCGCGATGGTTTTGACGCCGCGCTTGGCAAATTCCGGGGTCAGACGCGCCAGCTCTTTCAGGTAGGTGGCGCAGATCGGGCAATGCAGGCCACGGTAAAAGGTGACAACGGTGCCACGCTCGCCGGCATCAGCACCAAGGTCAAATTGGCCGCCCCCCAAAAGCGGAAGCGAAAGGTCAGGGGTTTTTTGACGGGGAAGTAACATGGGAGTTCCTTTTTCTATGCTTGTATGCGATAGCATTTATTGCATTAAATGACGGGATAAATCCGAATTATCCGGTAATGCATCCAGAAAGGGTGAAAATGCGCGTGGACCGACTTGGTGCCCTTTTGGGTGGAATTTTTGTGGAACGGGTTGTGACGCACCCTGTGGAGGGCGTCTGTTTTTGGATCGAGGCCGCACCTGAGGGTTTGACCTTGGGTCTGGGGGTCTTGTGCCCGCCGCAGGTTTTGATCGCGGCTCAGCTGGCTTGGGGTGGTGGCACCCCCTTGCTGAAAGGCGGGCCTTACCGCATGGCTCTAAGCTATGCTGATCCGGTGCATGGGTTGGCCGCATTGCTTTTGACAGAAGTGAATACCCCGCGTTGCGGCGCTATGTCGTTGCAGGTCAATTATGTCGAAGTGCTTTTGGTCCATATTTTACGCGATGCGATCAGCGGAAAAGAGGCCGCAACTGGCTTGATGGGGGGGCTTGCCGACCTAAAACTGTCCCGGGCTTTGGTTGCGATTCACGAAAAGCCATCGCAAAACTGGGACACGGAATCGCTGGCAGAGATTGCGGGGATGTCGCGTTCAACCTTCATGGCGCGGTTTCGAATTGCGGTTGGCGAGACGCCGATGGCCTACCTGCGGCATTGGCGATTGAACCAGGCCGCAGAGGATATCGCACGCGGTGACCGGGTCGGGGAAGTCTCGCGGCGCTTTGGGTATCGCAGCCCGGATGCGTTTACGCGGGCCTTTCAAACCAAGCACGGGCGCAGCCCCATCGAATGGCGCCGTGATCCGTCCAAATCACAAGTCGTCACACCTTGATCAGCTGCGCGGCATGCTTTTCATGAATGCAAAGCCAATGATGGCCATCAGCGCCACAGCCCCTGTAAGCGGCAAGATCGTGCCGTTGAATGCCAACCCAATCGGGGCTGCCAGCGCCACAGCCAGCACGGTCGCAACCGATCCCGTGACTGACGCCGCCATGCCGGAAATATGACCCACAGGCTCTAACGCTAAAGCGTTGAGGTTGCCCAAAGTCAGACCGGTCATTGCAAAAACCCCGATGGCCCAAACTATGAACGCAGGCAAGATAAGCGCTTCGGGCCAAGCCTGCGTCGCTGACATCCCCAGCATGAACAAAGACATCACGACCTGCGCAAATAGCGTGATGGTGATCATCGTGCGCATCCCAAAACGGCCAACCAGCATGGCATTTGTCGGGCTGGAAAGCCCCGCACAAATCGCAATGAAGGCAAACCAAAGCGGAAAGCTGACGCTGCGATCAAAAACCTCGGAAAAGATTGGTTGAATCGAGGATAAGATGCCAAAGAGCGATGCAAAAACAAGCGCCTGAACGCCGATCGCGGTGACGATAACCCGGTAGGACAACACCTCTTTCAAGGCGGCCCAAAGCGGTGCGGCGCGAAACGGACGGCGTTTGGCAACCGGCAGCGTTTCGGGTTGACGGATAAGCACCCAAGTCAGGGCTGAAAGGGAAAACAGGATGAAAGCCAAAAAGATACTGCGCCAGCCAAATGCCGAAATGATCCCAGTGGCGGCCAAGGGGGCAATGGCCGGAACAAGGGTGAAAATCATCATCGCAAAGCTGATGACGCGGGCCATATCACGGCCTTTGTAAAGATCACGCACCAAGGCGAGGGACACAACACGCGGCCCCGCAGCCCCAAGCCCTTGCACGACACGTGCCGCCAAAACCATTTCCAAGCTTGGGGCGAAATACGCTGCCGCCGCACCTGCGCAATACAACATAACCCCAATTGCGATAATTGTTCGACGGCCAAAGCTGTCTGACAAAGGCCCCGCAATAAGCGTGCCCGCCCCCATCCCCAGAACAAAGCTGGTTAGGATCAATTGCGCATTATTGGGCGCGCCCGGCGTCAGTTCTTGCGCGATTGTCGGTAAGGCTGGCAACATTGCGTCGATCGAAAATGCGATGGTTGCAAACAGCATTGCGATCATCGCAATAAATTCTGATTGGCCCAGTCGTTTGCTGTCAGGTGTCACGTTTCGATCCATGCCATTCAGAAGTTACGAAAAGCAATGTTGCTGTTCGAGGGAAACCCAGCCTGCATTGACTTGTAACGTTTGGTCAGCTTTCGGTTTTGTCCAATTGTTCAGTCATCTCATCAATGACTTCTTGCCAGACATGGACCGGCTGCGCGCCAGACAGAACATATTGCTGTGCAACAAGGAACGTTGGCACGGCGGACACGCCCTTTTGGCGGGCATCGCTGTCACGGGCCGAGATATCGTCGGCATCAGCGTCACTGGCCAACAACCTTGCGGTGACGTTCATGTCCATACCGGCTTTGCCAGCAATCTGCGTCAGCACCTCTGGGTCGCCGATATCAAGGCCATCGGTGAAATAGGCGCGGAAAAGGGTGGAGATCACCGCCGTCTGACGCCCTTCCAACCCGGCCCAATGGATCAGACGAAGCGCATCCAGGGTGTTGGGGGTGCGTTGGATTTTGTCGAAATTGACCACAAGCCCCGCCGCTTTTGCGGTCTCGTCAATGCGAGAGTAGAACGCAACCGCATTGGCTTTGCCGCCAAACTTCGTTTCCAGATACTCGCGCCGGTCCATGCCGCCGCGGGGCATGGTGGGGTTTAGCTGAAACGGATGCCATTCGATAACAAAAGGGTGATTGGCGCGACTCTCTAGCGCGCGATCCAAGTAGGTTTTGCCAATAAAGCACCAAGGGCAGATTGGATCGGAAAAAATATCTAGTCGTATCATGATGATGGCCTGTATCGATTTCAGATTGGAACGACTGCGCCGTTGCGCGTGACTGTTGGCTACCCTATTTCAGCGCTGATGGCGAGGCTGCTTGTGCCGCAAATGATGCCGCAAGCGCATGCGTTGCCGCGCTGGGTGGGGTGCTTTGGTGTGACCACCAAGACGCGGGAAAGGGGCTGGTCTTGCGGGTGTGATCGTGGCCAATTTGCAAGCCGTATCGGCGTTGCAAAATAGGTCGCTCTGGCCTAATGATTGCCCCATGAGCGAAGGTCAAAACCTGATAAGGATCGCACGGGAAGGGCAGCCGGGGGAAACCCATGTCGAGCCGCTCAATCTGGGTGCGCGCGTGCGCGAATTGCGCAAATCCAAGGGTTGGACGCTGGAACAAGCCGCCAACAAAGCGGGCTTGGCCCGATCGACCCTGTCGAAAATTGAAAATGGCCAGATGTCGCCGACCTATGATGCAATGCGCAAATTGGCCGCGGGCTTGTCGATCCCTGTGCCACAGCTGTTCACGCCGCCCAGCCGGGCGCAGATTATGGGCCGCATGGCGGTCACCAAAATGGGGGAAGGGGCCGACCATCCCACCATAACTTACGAGCATGAATTGCTGGCCTCAGGCCTGACACGCAAACAAATGCTGCCCTACCGTGCCGTGATCCGTGCCCGTAGTTTCGACGATTTTGACGGATGGGTGCGTCACGATGGCGAGGAGTTTTTGCTGATCCTGACCGGCGTTACCCGACTTTTCACCGAGTTTTACGAACCCGTTGACCTGCGCCGCGGTGATAGTGCTTATTACGACGCAACGATGGGGCACAACCTTATCAGCCTGTCAGACGATGATGCGACCGTGCTTTGGGTCACATCACTGGTCTGACGCAGCTTTTGGATCAAAGCCCCCAAGCCTTTTACAAAGCGTCCGCAACGCGGCGTGAGGCGCCCGAGATATCGCGGCCAAAGCCTTCGACGGTGCCGCAGGCCGTGACAGCCACCAACAACGTCATCACAACCAAAATACGTGCTTTTTTCATGCTCTGCTCTTTCGCTAGGCTGTTCTCAGCCAGATTCAAACGACTTCGCGTTTCTCGGAAGCCCTAGTCTTCATACCACCAGACATCGGGTTGAAAACCCGTCCAATCGCCATAAACTGGGAGTGTTGCTGGAAATTTCAACTCTTTCACATGCGCCAGACGTGAAAATTTGGAATAGGCAAACGGAATAACATAGCGCCCGGCGGTCATGATCCGGTCCAGCGCATGTGTCGCGGCAATAAACCCGTCCTGACCATCCGAGTTCAGCATACGATTGACGATGGGTTCGATTGCCGCCGAATCTATCCCCATGTAGTTATAGCTGCCCGGAAATGTGACACCCTGACGCCCCCAATAGCCCATCTGCTCGTTGCCCGGTGACAAAGACATTGCGCGCTTGAAATGGGTCATATCAAAATCATAGGGTTTTGTGCGCTCGACCATCTGCGCGCTGTCAATCGTCGTCAGCCGTGCTTCGATGCCCAACCGTGTCAGCGCCTCGACATAGATATTTGCGATGGTGATGGTTTCTGTCGCACCATTTGTCAGCAAAATTTCAAATTCAAACGGCTCGCCCGCCGCATTGCGCAAAACGCCTTTGTCGTCCGGCGTCCAACCCGCGTCTTCCATTAGCTTTTTCGCGGCACGCGTGTTTTTGCGATTGGTTGAAGCGCCGTCCGAGACCGGCAAAGCGTAGCCCTCGATGACGCCGGGCAGAAAATCCGCCGCAAAGGGCTGCAAAATCTCTAGCTCAAGGCCGGTTGCGGGCGTGCCGGGTTTCATCCCCAAAACAGAATTGTCGAAATACGATTGGATGCGGGGCGATGCATGGCTGGTCATCGTGGTGTTGATCTGCTCGAAGTTGAACGCCAAAATCATCGCCTCACGCACCCGCCAATCGGCAAAAAGCGGGCGCCTTGTGTTCATCACAAACCCTTCGATGCCGGACGGGCGGCTGTGTGGAATTTCGGATTTGACTATATCGCCCCGCAACACAGCCGGAAAGCTGTATTGCTCGTCCCATTTCACCGGATTGGTCTCGCGCCAGCTGGTGATTGCGCCGGCTTTGAACGCCTCAAACACCACATCGCCGTCGCCAAAATAGTCATAGCGTACCTCGTCAAGGTTATGGCGGCCACGATTGAAGGGCAGGTCTTTGCCCCACCAATCTGGATTTTTGACAAAGGAAATAAACCGGCCCGGCTCGTAGGGACCGACCACGTAGGGGCCCGAACCGATTGGGGCCTCTAGCGAGGATGCGGTGAAATCCTTGCCTTCCCATTGCGCTTTTTGCAAGACTGGGCGCAGGCCCATGATCAAGGGCAATTCGCGGTCTTCGACATTGAAGGTGAAGCGAACCGAGCGCGGGCCGGTCTGTTGTGCGCTGGCGATTTTTTGCCAGCTGCCAAGGTAGCGCGGGTGCCCAATGGCCCCAAGCGTCTCGAAGGTCCACAGCACGTCTTCGACTGTAACCGGGCTGCCGTCCGAGAATCGGGCCTCTGGCCGCAGGGTGAATTCAACAAAGGTGCGGGCCGCATCCGTATCGACCGATTCGGCCAATAATCCGTATAATGCGAAGGGTTCGTCGTAGGATCGCCCCAAAAGAGTTTCAACGGTCATCCCTGACAATCCAAAAGGTGCACGCCCCTTCAAAATAAACGGGTTAAGTGAATCAAACCCGCCAGATTCGCCAAAAACAATGCGCCCGCCCTTCGGGGCATCTGGGTTGGCATAGGGGAGCGACACAAAATCAGGTGGGAGGGCAGGATCACCATACATAGCTATGCCATGGCGGGGTTCAGCAAGGGCGGGAATCGCTATTGAAGACAATAACAGCGTCAGACCCAGATTGCGTAGTTTCCCGAAATAATCCTGTTTCATTCTCGCAACAATCCTTTTGTCCCCGTACTTTATAAGGCACAGTTTATGCGGCTCGACCGCACAGTTCAAACTTTTAACTTGGCCCCCGGCAACAGACCGCGTATAAGATACCTACTGCTCGATAGGTTTCTTGCCTGTATGAAACCTGCCTCAATAACTTAACGCCAGCTTCGTGCTGGCGTTTTTTTTTTTTTTTTTTTGCGCGCGGGTACATTTCCTTTTGCAGATTGTCCTGTCAGCATTGAGAAAATGCAGCATGAGGAGACCGAAATGAGTCTTGCAGGAAAAACCGCCATCGTTACGGGATCAAACTCGGGAATCGGTCTGGGCGTGGCAATCGAATTGGCCAAAGCGGGTGCGTCGGTCGTGATTAATTCCTTCACGGATCGCGAAGAGGACCATGCTTTGGCCGCCGAAATCCAGCGCGAGCATGGCGGCACGGTGCGCTATATCAAAGCCGATATGTCCAAGGCTGACGAATGCCGCGACTTGATCACTCAGGTTGGGGTTTGCGATATATTGATCAATAACGCGGGCATTCAATATGTCGCGGGAATTGATGAATTTCCGGTGGCGAAATGGGACGCCATTCTGGCGATCAATCTTAGCTCGGCGTTTCACACCACGGCAATTGCCTTGCCGATGATGCGTGCGGCGGGTTGGGGACGGGTGGTCAACATCGCCTCGGCGCATGGCTTGACCGCCAGCCCGTATAAATCGGCCTATGTCGCGGCAAAGCATGGGGTTGTAGGGCTTTCAAAGGTCACGGCGTTGGAAACGGCGGGCGAAGGCATCACCTGCAATGCTGTGTGCCCGGGTTATGTTTTAACGCCGCTGGTCGAATCGCAGATCCCTGATCAAATGCGCAAACACAATATGGACCGCGAAACCGTGATCCGCGAAGTCATGCTGCAGCGTCAGCCATCCGGCCAGTTTGCCACGACGCAACAGATCGGCGGAACCGTGGCGTTCCTATGCTCGGATGCCGCCGCACAGATCACCGGCACGACAATCTCGGTGGATGGTGGCTGGACCGCGCTGTGAAGGACAAGACCGAAGCCGGGCGTGATACGCTGGACATCGACACTATGGACCTGTGTGGATCGCGTTTCACACGGGTCAATTTGTCTGGCACCGTGTTGCGCGATGTGGTTCTGACGCAAACTCAAATTGACGATGCGAATATGACGGGGTTGCGGGTCGACAACACTGATTTGTCAGGCAGCCAATTTACCAATGTATCCCTGATGGGGGGCACCATTGCCAATGCCAATCTGCGCGACTTGCAGATCATTGATGCCGATATGACAGGTATGACCCTGAATGGTGTTTTGGTTTCTGACCTGTTTCAGAAATGGGAAAAACCGTAAGCCGCTGGCGTGTCATGCCAGGGCTTTCGGGCGGGCGATCCGATGGGTTTACGCAGGGGAAGTTGGCGGCTTTGTTGTCGTCACGCCGTCCTTGCCATTGGGATAGACCAAACCGGCCGAAATGATCAGCTTGGCCGCGTCTTCAATTTTCATATCCAACATTCGCACGGATGTTGACGGAACAAACAGCAAAAATCCGGATGTCGGGTTTGGCGTTGTCGGCAAAAACACCGACAGCATATCTTCATGCTCGGGGAATTTCGCTTTGATTTCGCCCCTCGCCGAAGTCGAGATAAAGCCAATCGCCCAGATCCCTTCTTTGGGATACTCAATCATACAGGCTTTCTCAAAATTCTGATCTGTCTGGGCAAAGACGGTTTCGGCAATCTGTTTAATGCCATTGTAGATCGACCGCACCACCGGCATCCGGTCGACCATACCTTCGGCCCAGACGATAAACGACCGCCCGATCAGGCCACGTGCGATCCAGCCCATGAAAATCGTGAAAACAAGGAAAATGACAACCCCGGTTCCCCGCAGGTTTATGCCATTTTCTTTGCAGTAGAAAGGCTGCGTGAAGGGCTCGGATGGCCACAGCTTGTCGATCCCGCTGGGGGGCAGCGTTGGCGTCGGACAAAGCCAATACCCGAACCATTCCGAGGGTTGAATGCGTTCGGGAATGAACGGCAGCACAACCCCATCAATCCAGCCGGTCACCGTCCAGATCAGATAAAGCGTCAAGCCAATAGGCATCACCACGACCAGCCCCGTGAGGAAGCTTGACCGCAGGCCGGCAATCATGCCGCGTTTTTTTGGCGGATGCGGGTTTTCGCTCATCTTTTCTTATGATCTCCAGACGAAAGTGAACTTATGTAGCACCGGCTGGCTGTGCAATGGGCAAAGCTGTGGAAAGCTGGCCTCATTCGATGTTTCGCCTAGATTTTTGAATCGCCGCAGCGATTTTGGCTGCTAAGCGGGCATTGTTGCGAACCAAGGCAATGTTGGCGACAAGGGAACGGCCCTCTGTCAGCTCGAAAATGCGGGCCAGAAGGAAGGGTGTTACGGCCTTGGCGGCAATGCCTTGGGTGTTGGCCTCGGCAAGGGCTTGCTGAATCATGGGCAGGATTTCGGGCAAGGGGATCTCGTCGACCGCGGGGATGGGATTGGCGACCAATTGACCGCCTGACAGCCCCAAACGCGCGCGCATCAGATGTGCCGCGGCGATGTCTTGCGCGCTATCCAGCCGCAAGGGCGAGGTTAGCCCGGACGAGCGCGCCCAAAAGGCAGGAAACTGTGATTGGCCAAAGGCAATGACAGGAACGCCCAAAGTTTCCAGCACTTCCAGCGTTTTGGGAATGTCGAGAATGGCTTTTGCCCCGGCACACACCACCGTCACGGGGGTTTGCGCAAGCTCCTGCAGATCGGCAGAGATATCAAAGCTGAGTTCCGCGCCGCGATGAACGCCGCCAATGCCGCCGGTCGCAAACACGTCGATGCCTGCCAGATGCGCGCAGATCATCGTCGCCGCAACGGTCGTGGCCCCGGTCTGGCCGCTGGCAAGGCATGCAGCAAGATCGGCACGAGACAGTTTGCGCGCGTTTGGCGTGCGGCCCAAATCGTCCAGCCGTTCGGGTGAAAGACCGATATGGATTTGCCCGCCCATCACCGCAATCGTCGCTGGCAGGGCACCGGATTGGCGAATGTCATTTTCCACCGCAAGGGCGGTTTCGACATTCTGCGGATAGGGCATTCCATGCGTTATGATGGTGCTTTCCAGCGCCACAACGGGCCGGTTTTGCGCCAAAGCATCTGCCAATTCGGGCAAAATCGTGAGGGGGGCTTTGTTCATGTTCCAATTTCTCCCGAGACATAATCGGCGGCAGCGCGGATGGCGTGCGATAACGCCTCTGTGCGCGTGGCGCCCGTGCGGTCTGCAACAATATGAGCCGCCATGAACGTGTCGCCAGCGCCCGTGACGCGGGCAACCATAACCGCAGGCGGCGTGTCTGTGATCACGTCCAGCCCGGCCTGACCCTCGGCCGAGGGCCTGCCGCCATCGGTGACCAGAACCCGCGCAGCCCCGCGTGCCAACAAAGTCCGAGCGGCACTGGTGGCACTGTCAAAACGGGTTTTGCACAGCAGGCCCGCCTCTTCCAGGTTCACATAGAGTGTCGCGCTGGGATGGTCGAGCAGTGGCAACAGCCGTTCGGCCTTGCCGGGGCTGGCAGGCGCGACCCGCAGATCGGCGGCGGCAAAAAGGGGGGAGGTGGCTATTTGCGACAAAAGCGCCTCGGTCAAGTTGCCATCCAAGGCGATCACCCCTTGAAACGGTAATTCTTTGCTGCCAAGCCTGCCGTCCGCCAAGGGGCGCAGTATTTTGTCGCCAGCGGCTTCGAGCGAATGGGCGTCAGCGATGGCTGCGATCAGCCCGTTGGCACCTTCAATCGCCATATAGCGGTCAGTTGGTAAATCGTCGGACCGATAAAGAAGCGCTGTCATCATGCCCATCCGGGCACAGGCTGCAATCAGCTCGTCACCTTCGGCATCGCGACCCACCGCGGATAACAAGGCAGGCGAAAGGCCAAAGCGGCGAAGCGTCATCGCGATATTCATCGCCACGCCGCCGGGCAGGCGGGTGATCCGACCGGGCACATCAGAGCCAAGCCGCATGGCCGTTGGTGACCGGCCAATGATGTCCCAAAGGACGGAGCCGATACAGAGGAGGTCTGGCTTTGTCATAGCGGTTTCTTCGCCTATGATCAGCGTCAGTGCAAGGGCTGCTTGTGATGTCGCCTCGCCCCAATTGGGTTGAGCCTTTGGCTGCGCGTGGATGCCTCCGGCGGGGATATTGTTTATCTCAGGTGGTTTGATAAGCTATTGTGAATTATATGTTTATTTTTCGACTTCGGCACGAATTTTAGTATTTTCACGACCCATTTGCACACATGGGTCC
>JBLIGH010000025.1:0-16288 GCA_047636855.1 Pseudorhodobacter sp. | reverse complement strand
ATGACAGTGCCGGGATTGCAACCGTGAACAACGGTGTGCTGGGGCGCAGGCGCGCCGTGGGCAAGCTGGTAAACCTGTCGGACTTGTTGGTTCACGAGCCGTTGGCTGGCAAATCCGGCATTGGCCAGACCCGGTGGGCCACCCATGGCGGCGTGACGGTGCCCAATGCGCATCCGCACCGCTCTGGCCCGGTCGCTGTGGTCCATAATGGCATCATCGAGAATTTCCGCGAGCTGCGCGCAGAAATGCAAGCGCAAGGCCTGAATTTCGAGTCCGAGACCGATACGGAAACGGTCGCCGTGCTGACCCGTAGCCATCTGGATCAAGGCTTGACCCCGCTAGAGGCCGTGCAAAAAACCGTTGACCGCTTGCACGGTGCCTTTGCGCTGTGTTTCTTGTTTGACGGCTTCGAGGATCTGATGATCGGCGCACGCCTTGGCGCGCCTTTGGCGGTCGGTTACGGTGAGGGCGAGAATTACATCGGCTCTGACGCGCTGGCGCTGGCGCCAATGACAGACCGGTTGTCCTATCTGGAGGACGGCGATGTGGTGCAGGTGACCCGCAGTTCCGTTGCGATTTACGACCGCGCCGGTACGCTTGCCAATCGGGCCGTCATCAAAGTGGCCTTGGATCAAACCCGCATTGAAAAAGCCGGCTACAAGCATTTCATGGCCAAGGAAATCGCGGAACAGCCCGGCGTTCTGGCCGATGCTTTGAACCATTCCATCGCCAATGGCGCGCTGAACCTACCGGCAGAGGTTGATTTCACCGGCGTTGACCGGTTGACGCTGGTGGCTTGTGGCACGGCGAACATCGCCTGCGCCGTGGCGAAATATTGGTTCGAACAATTGGCAAGCCTGCCTGTCGATGTCGATATTGCCTCGGAATTCCGCTACCGCGAGCCGCCCTTGTCGCCGACCAGCTGGGCCGTGTTTGTCAGCCAATCGGGCGAGACCGCAGATACGCTGGCCGCTTTGCGCTATTGCACCGCGAAAGTCGCAAAGATTGTGGCCGTGGTGAATGTGCCCTCCTCCTCGATCGCGCGAGAGGCGGATTTGGCGCTGCCAATCCGGGCGGGGGTTGAAATTGGCGTCGCCTCGACCAAAGCATTCACCGCGCAATTGGTGACCTTGGCGCTGCTCGCGCTAAAGGCCGCGCAGGATCGCGGGCAGCTAAGCCCCGCCCAAATCGCACAGCATTTGGCGGATCTGGCCGCCCTGCCCGGGCTGATGAACCACGCCCTGCAGATTGCAGATGAAGTAGCGCTGATCGCCGAAGAATTGGCCGAGGCGCAGGATGTTTTGTTCCTTGGTCGCGGGCCAATGTACCCGCTGGCAATGGAAGGCGCGCTGAAACTCAAAGAAATCAGCTACATCCATGCAGAAGGCTATGCCAGTGGCGAGCTGAAACACGGCCCTATCGCCTTGATTGACGCAAAGGTTCCCGTCATCGTTTTGGCCCCGCGGGACAGCTTGTTCGACAAAACCGTCTCGAACATGCAAGAGGTGATGGCGCGGCATGGCAAAGTGCTGTTGATTTCTGATAAAAAGGGCATCGCCGAGGCTGGCGAAGGCTGTTGGAGAACCATCACCATGCCAGAAGTGCCAAGCTTTCTGGCGCCGATCCTTTATGCCGTGCCCGCACAGCTTTTGGCCTACCATACCGCAATTGCAAAAGGGACAGATGTGGATCAGCCGCGAAACTTAGCCAAATCAGTGACAGTAGAATGAACATTGAAACCGCAATCGCCCAGATTGAAGCCCGCGCACAGCCGGACAAAGCCGAGCAAATGGCCGCTTATCACAAAGCGGCACGACGCTATCTTGGCACCTCTAACCCTGACATCGACGCTTTGTGCAAAGACTGGCGCGCGGCCTGCGATCTGCCACAGCGTTTGACCTTGGCGGATGGCTTATGGCAAAGCGATATTCATGAAGCGCGGATCGCTGCTGCCAAATTGCTGACCCAAGCCCGCATTCGCCCGGATGACAGCGATGCCTGGACCTTGATCACCTCTTGGGTGCCAGAGTTCGACGCTTGGGCGATTGCCGATCACGCCTGCATCGCCGCGCAAAAACGGATCGTCGCCGACCCAACCCGCCTGGACACGGTGGCCGAATGGACGCAAAGCCCGTTGATGTGGACACGGCGCGCGGCATTGGTGGCGACTTTGCCCTTCGCAAAACTGAACAACCCGAAACCTGCCGAACTCGAAGCTCGCGAACAAGTGCTGGAATGGGCGGCGTCATATCTCGGGGACAAGGATTGGTTCATTCAAAAAGCAATCGCCTGGTGGCTGCGCGACCTGTCGAAGCACGACGCCCCACGCACCGCTGCATTTCTGGCGGAATATGGCGATCTGATGAAGGGCTGGGCACGAAAAGAAGCCGCGCAATACCTAGGCTGAGCCATCAACGCGCAGATGTAAAACCAGACGTAAAAGCCGCTTTCGGGGGTATCGAACCCCCTCAAGCGGCATTGCCATGGAACGTCTGCCCCGACGGCGTGTCTTTCATCTGTTTAAAAATATCCCCGCCGGAGGCATCCGACACCGGCCAGTCGATCAGCCGCCGGTATGGCTCATATGCCGTGTCATCTGACCGTCCGCCTTCTGCCGGGAGTAATCGAAATCATGGCCTTTGGGTTTGCGTAAAATTGCGGCCCGTATGGCCGCTTCCAAGATCGCGTCATCCGCACTTGCCCGCAATGGCGCGCGCAAATCGGCCATATCCTCTTGCCCGAGGCACATATACAGCTCGCCCGTACAGGTCAGGCGCACACGGTTACAGCTTTCGCAGAAATTATGGGTCAGCGGTGTGATAAAGCCGATCTTTTGCCCGGTTTCTTCCAAGCGGACATAACGTGCAGGCCCCCCTGTGCGCTCGGTCAAATCGGTGACGCTGTAGCGATCTGACAAGCGCATGCGCAGGTCCTTAAGGCTCCAATATTGATCCAGCCGGTCTTCGTTGCCCAAATCACCCATTGGCATCACTTCGATCCACGTCAGATCATGGCCTTCGGCCGCACACCAATCGGTCAGCGAGAACAGCTCTGCCTCGTTGAAGCCCTTCAGGGCTACGGCGTTGATTTTAACCCGAATACCCGCAGCTTTTGCCGCCTCAATACCGTCAAGCACTTGCGACAGGCGGCCCCAGCGCGTCACCTCGGCAAATTTCGCCGTATCCAGCGTGTCAAGCGAGACATTGATGCGTCGAATGCCGCAATCCGCCAACTCAGCCGCGTATTTGCGCAATTGGCTGCCATTGGTTGTCAGCGTCAGCTCTTTAAGCGCGCCGCTGTTCAGATGGCGCTGCATCGCGCGAAAAAACGTCATGATCCCTTTGCGAACCAACGGCTCGCCACCGGTAATGCGCAGCTTTTCAACCCCCATACCGATGAAGGTCGAGCACATACGATCCAATTCTTCCAAAGACAGCAACTCGGCCTTTGGCAAGAAGGTCATATTCTCTGACATGCAATAAACGCAGCGAAAATCGCAGCGATCCGTTACGGAAACACGCAGGTAATTGATGGCGCGGGCGAAGGGGTCGATCAATGGGACTGTCATGAAATCAAACTAGGCTTGAGACCGTTTCGACGCAAGGGCATTGAATGCCGGATGCGGTGATACTATCGTGAACCTATGAAAAGAATGATCTTGATTTTGCCGATTGTCGCTATGTCCGCTTGTGGTCAATTGCCGTTTGGCAAATCAAACCCCGCCATGCAGCCGACCGATGCGATTGAAGCCCGGCCTTTAACACGGCCTCTGTCTTCGCAAGCGACCCGCCCGGCGGTGGGCGCGCGCACCGCGTCCACGCTCGATACCACCTCTGACGCGGAAAAAGCGGCGGCGCTATCGGCAAAAGCCGATCCCGCAGCAGAAACAGTGCTGGGTACAACGGCGGTGACACTGGGGCTGGTGACAGAACCTGGGTTTTGGCTGCGGTCTGCATTGGTGAAAGTGGCGGGCGAAGGCCGCGTTCAGACCGATACAGGCGCCTCGATCAAGGTCGATCTGATCCCCGGCGAAGGTGCGGCACAGCTATCGCTTGCAGCATTTCGCGCGCTTGATCTGTCACTGACCTCGTTGCCAGAGGTGACGGTGCTTCAAAACTAAGCCCCTGTCGCCTTGACATCGCATCGTTTCACGGCAAAATGAACAGTTGTTCAGTTACAGGAGCCCCAATGGATCGTCGATTGTTCCGCAACCCTGCTGGTTGGAAGGACGCGTGCGATTCTTTCGAATGGGACATTCCAACCTATTTCAACATTGCCGAGGCTTGTTGCGACAGCTGGGCCAATCTGGACAGCGCGCGGGTTGCGCTGACCGATGTGACCGACAGCGGGGATCGTGATTGGAGCTATGGCCAGTTAAAAGATGCCTCTGACCGGCTGGCCACGGTTTTTGCGCACATAGGTTTACGGCGCGGCGACCGGGTTGCGGTGTTGCTGGCGCAATCGGCCGAAGTCCCAATCGTGCATTTTGCGGCGCTGAAGCTGGGGGCCATTGTATTGCCCCTGTTTACCTTGTTTGGCACCGATGCGTTGCTGTACCGGTTGGCGGATTCCGGTGCAGCCATTGTGGTCACAGATGCCGAAACCCTGCCAAAACTGGCAGAAATTCGCGACCAGCTTCCGAACCTTAAAACCATTTTCTGCACGACCGAAGGCCTTGGCACGTTGGCACTTTGGCCCGCGATCGACGCGGCCACTCCGCTGTCAGCCCCGGTCAAAACCTTGGCCGAAGACCCGGCGGTGATGATCTACACCTCTGGCACCACAGGCCCGCCCAAAGGCGTTTTGCACGCGCACCGTTTTTTGATCGGCCATCTTCCTTGTATGGAATTGACGCATGAAGGCTTTCCACAGGCGCAAGACAAAGGCTGGACACCCGCCGATTGGGCCTGGATCGGTGGCTTGATGGATATGGCGATGCCTTGCCTGTATTACGGCGTCCCACTGGTTGCACATCGAATGCGCAAGTTTGAGGCGGCGGCGGCCTATGCGCTGATTGCGCGCCTGAACATTCGCAATCTGTTTTTACCGCCAACAGCGCTGAAACTGATGCGCGGCACCGAAGTCCCTGCGAATGTGAATATTCGGTCGGTTTCGTCTGGTGGCGAGAGCCTTGGGGCCGAGATGCTGGACTGGGGGCAACGCACGTTTGGTGCGCCGATAAACGAGCTGTACGGCCAAACCGAATGCAATCTGTGCATCACGCAGGCGGCGGGTTTTATGGCGGTGAAACCCGGCACGATGGGCCAACCCCTACCCGGTTTTACGGTCAAAGTGCTGACGCCCGAAGGCCAAGAATGCGCGGCGGGTGAGGTTGGTGAAATTGCCATCCGCAAAGGCGCTGCCAGCCTGTTTTTGCGCTATTGGAACCAGCCTGAAAAAACCGCCGCAAAGTTTTTGGGCGAATGGTTGCGCACTGGGGATTTGGCCAGCCAAGATGCCGATGGCTACTTTACGTTTCAGGCACGCGACGATGATGTGATCACCTCGGCGGGCTACCGCATCGGCCCGTCAGAGATTGAGAACTGCTTGATGGGCGACCCCGATGTGGTCATGGCAGCCGTTGTTGGCCTGCCAGACCCGATCCGAACCGAATTTGTCTGCGCTTTTGTTGTGTTGCGCGCAGGCGTGCCCGAGACAGGTGTGGCCGCGCGGTTGATCCGCTTGGTGCGCGCCAAAATCAGCCCGCATGTCGCCCCGCGCGAGGTGCGCTTTGTGGCCGCGCTGCCGATGACGGCGACGGGCAAGATTATCCGCCGCGCGCTGCGCGAGGCTTAGACGCCGAACACCAAAGCGGCAAGGCCCAGCCCGGCTGGCACAGATTGTACCAAAACGATCTTGGGGTTGGCGGTTGCAGCACCGAAAACCCCTGCAATAACAATACAAAGCAAGAAGAAGGCGGCAATCGCTTGCCCCGCACCCGCAAGCCCCAGCCAAAGCGACCAAAACAGCCCTGCGGCCAAAAACCCGTTATAAAGACCTTGATTGGCCGCAAGCACCTTGGTTTGTGCCGCAAGATCCGCCGACAGGCCGAAAACGCGCCGCGTGCGGGCGCGCTCCCACAAAAACATCTCCATCACCATAATGTAGATGTGCAGCGCTGCCACCAGCGTGACTAGAACAATTGCGATCATTTCCGCCCCCTTTGATCAGGCGGCAGGCATCCGCGCCTCGACCATCCCTGCATACCAGCTTGCGCCGAACGGGATGGCATTGTCATCGAAATTATAGGCCGGGTGGTGCCAATCGGCGGTGTCGCCATTGCCCAGAAAGATATAAGCGCCCGGACGCTCGTGCAGCATGAAGCTGAAATCCTCGGCGCCCATGCCCGGTATCATCTGCTCGTTGACCTGGCCCGAAACGGCCAAAGCGACTTCTGCTGCGAAGGCCGCATTCTCGACGGTATTGATCGTGGCCGGATAGCCGCGGGTATAGATCACCTTGGCCTCGGCCCCAAAAGCCGCTGCAATCTGCACTGGGATGGCGCAAACCCGATCCTCGACAAGATCTTGCACCTCTGGCGCAAAGCTGCGCGCCGTGCCTTTCAGTTTGACCACTTGCGGGATCACGTTATGCGCATTGCTGTCGGTTTCGATCACACAGGTCGAGACCACGGATTGTTGCAGCGGGTCGACATTGCGCGACACGATCGATTGCAGGGCAACGATGATATGGCTCGCAACCAGCAAGGTATCGATACATTGATAGGGCTTGGCTGCGTGACCGCCTTTGCCTGTCACCACAATCTCGAACTGATCCGCGGCAGCCATCATCGCACCGGGTTTGATGTCAAACTGACCCACTGGGATGCCCGGCTTATTGTGCATGCCGTACACTTCCTGAATGCCCCAACGGTCCATCATGCCTTCGTCGCACATGACCTTGCCGCCGCCGCCACCTTCTTCGGCAGGTTGAAAAATCATCACAGCTTTGCCGTCGAAGTTACGGGTTTCGCACAGATATTTCGCAGCGCCCAGCAGCATGGTTGTATGGCCATCATGGCCGCAAGCATGCATCTTTCCCGGCGTCTTAGAGGCGTAATCCAGCCCGGTTTGCTCTAAAATAGGCAGTGCATCCATATCGGCGCGCAGCCCGATCACCCGCCCCGCGTTATCGGTTTTACCGTGGATCACACCGATCACCCCAGTGCGGCCAATGCCTTCGGTGACCTCATCACAACCAAAACTGCGCAACAAATCCGCGACCTTGGCCGCCGTGCGGTGCACATCAAACAACAGTTCGGGATATTCGTGAAAATCCCTGCGAATCGCGGTCAATTCGGGCAGCATTTCAGCAAAGCGGTTCTTGACGGGCATCTCGCCTCTCCTGTCGTAACTCTGTCAGTGGGAAATCTAGCAAACGAAACGCCCTCTGCAAGGGTCACCGCACAGGCCCTGCGGGTATGTTTGACCCGGCGGTCAACCAGATCGGCCAAAGATCACGCGGCCAAGTCGTCGACCAGCTTTTGCATAAAGGCCCAACCCGCCTCAAACTGCGCGATTTCCAGAAACTCGTCCGGCTGATGCGCCTGTGCAATATCGCCGGGGCCGCAAATGACCGCAGAATAGCCTTCGGCCTGAAACTGCCCGGCTTCGGTGCCATATGAGACAACCGAGGTGCCATTGTCGCCGGTCAGGCGCCGCACCAAAGCCTCGGCCACACCGCCTTCCTCTGGCCGCAAGGCGGGCACGTCAAAGAACCGCACCAGATTGATCGCAGTTTCGGGGCGCACAGCCTGCATTGTGGCTTCAATCCGCCGGGCCTCGGCCTCGAAGGCGGCGTTCCAATCGGCTTCGACCTCGTCCGGGACCACGCGAAATTCCATCGCGAAATGGCAATCGGCGGCGGTGATATTATGGGCGGTGCCACCCGAAAACAGGCCGCAATGCGCGGTGGTATGGGGTGGGTTAAACATCGCGGCAATGGCCGAAGGCGTGCGGGCCTGTAGGGTTGCGTTTTGATCATTGATCCAGCCGACCAGTCGTGCCGCCTCCATAATCGCGCTGACGCCTTGCGGCAGCAGCGAGGAATGCACCTCAAAGCCTTTGACATGCACCTTATAGCCAGCCCCACCCTTCTGGCCGTTGACCATTTTCATATTTGACGGCTCGCCCACCACCACGGCCGCGGCTTTGGGCAAGGCTTTGACCATTTGGGCAATCATCGGCGGCGCGCCAATGCAACCGACCTCTTCGTCATACGAGATCGCGATTTGCAAAGGCCGTTTGACCTTGGCCTTCAGCGCAAGCGGTACAGCGGCAAGGGCAAGCGCCAAAAACCCCTTCATATCGCAGGTGCCGCGCCCATAAAGCCGCCCACCGCATTCCGTCACCTCAAAGGGGTCGGTCGCCCAAGCCTGACCATCCACCGGCACCACATCGCTATGGCCGGACAAAATCACGCCGTCCGCGACCTCTGGCCCGATATTGGCAAACAAAGCGGCTTTCTGGCCATCGTCGTTGTAAACCCGGGTGGATGCGACGCCGTGGCTGGTCAAATATGCCTCTACCCAAGCGATCAGATCGAGGTTGCTGACGCGGCTTACGCTGCGGAATGCGACCAATTGGTCAAGGATTTCCCGTGCAGTCAAATTTTGTGCAGCCATCCCAATTCCCCTTGATTTCAAAGGACAGCGTGGCGTTGACTTTCGACCGCGTCAAGCCCAAGTGCGGCAACGCGCAACCGCTTGAAACGATTACAACACAAAGACATTTGCGGGATTTGGAAAACGCGGCAACATCCATGCTTAAACCGGGTAGCAAAAAGACCGCTTGGGCAAAATCAGATCAGACGTAGGAGTGTCAGATCCCCGATTGGGCCGAGCCCGTCCTTGACGTTCGGGGTTTGCAAACTGTTTTTTGCACGCGTGGCGGTGACATTCATGCGGTGAATTCCGTTAGCTTTCACTTGATGCCCGGCGAATTGCTGGGGTTGTTAGGGAAAGCGGGTCTGGTAAATCCGTGACCATGATGTCTTTGATCGGCCTATTGCCCAGCCCGTCGGCAGAAGTACGGGCGGCGAGGTGATGCTTTGCGTGATATTCGCGGGCGGCGGATCGGCTTTGTGTTTCAGGACCCGATGACCAGTCTGGACCCGGTGTACACTATCGGCAATCACCTGATGGAACCGTTGCTGCGCTATATGGGGATGAATAAAAGCCAAGCCGAGGCCCGCGCGATTGAACTGCCAGAGCTGGTGGACATTCCCGATGCACGGCGACGGCTGCACACTTACCCGCATCAGTTTTCGGGCGGCATGCGGCAGCGGGCGATGATCGCCATCGCTTTGGCCTGCGACCCCGAGGTTTTGATCGCGGACGAACCGACAACAGCGCTTAATGTGACCATTCAGGCGCAAATTATTGAGTTGATTAAAGATCTGCGCACGAAACTGGGTATCGTGATTGTTTGGATCACCCATGATCTGGGCGTAATAGCCGGGATCGCCGACCGCGTCTTGGTGATATATGGCGAGCAAATCGTCGAACAGGCTCTGGCGGTCGCACTCTTTGCCAATCCGCAACATCCCTATATTCGCGCTTTGTTAAAAACCATTCCGTCGATGTCGGGCCAGCGCGAAGCGCGCCCGCAAGTGATCCAGGGCCAGCCGCCAATTTTAGGTGCGGCCCCACGTCCTGCCCGTTCCAGCCGCGCTGCCCCCATGCCCTGCCCGCCTGTCAGAAGCGCAATCCGCAGCGCCGGTGCTTTTGCGCCTGTACGAGCTGACATCCGGGTCGGTCACCATCGACGGCGACGACATAGCGACGCTAAGCCCAAAGGCGCTGCGCCTCAAACGTCCGACGATGCAGATGGTGTTCCAAGACCCGCAAACCAGCCTGAACCCACGCATGACGGTTGCAGCCATCATCGCCGAACCGCTGGACGAACATACCAGCCTAAGCCCCACCGAAAAGCTGGCGCGGGTTTACGAGCTGATGGACGCCGTAGGGCTGAACCTCGCCTTCGCCAATCGCTATCCGCATGCGTTTTCGGGTGGCCAGCGCCAGCGCATCGGGATCGCACGCGCCACGGCGTTGAACCCGAAGTTCGTCGTATGTGACGAACCGATTGCAGCGCTGGATGTCTCGATCCGGGCGCAAGTGGTCAATTTGTTGGAAGATTTGCAAGAAATGCTGGGGCTGACCTATCTGTTCATCAGACATGATCTGTCGATGCTGCGTCATATCGCGGACAGGTATCTGGGCCGGATTGCCGAGATATGCGCGCGCGAGACCCTTTATACCGACCCGCTTCACCCCTATGCCAAAGCGCTGCTGTCTGCGGTGCCAGAGCCGGACCCCTCGATGGGGGGCTACACGGCAACGCATCATCTTGAAAGGCGACGTCCCCTCGCCCGCGAACCCGCCTAAGGGCTGCAATTTTTGCACGCGCTGCCAAAAGGTGATCGAGATTTGCCGCGAGGTAAAACCTGATTTGCAAGAGGTTCGGCCGGGGCGCTTCGTTGCCTGCCACCTCGTCAAACCCGAACCATGATCCCAGGCCACTGGTCCAAAACGGCGACGCAGAGGCAAAGCGAGCCAACCAGCAAGGAGACGGAAAAATGAAACTGAAATCCATTCTACTCGGTGCGGCTGCCGCCTTTACGATGGCACCGGCCGCTTTCGCAGAGCGCGGCGCAGATGGCCATGTCAACGTGATCTATTGGCAAGCCCCCTCGATCTTGAACCCCTACCCGTCGGGCGGCGCCAAAGACGTGGAAAGCTCATCGCTGATCGTCGAACCACTAGCCCGCCATGACAATAACGGCAATCTGGTTGCCTATCTGGCGCAAGATATTGCAACGCGGGCCAATGGCGGCGTCTCGCAAGACCAGACCACGATCACCTGGAAGCTGAAACAAGGCTTGCTGTGGTCCGATGGTACGGCGGTTGCGTCGGCAAATGCGGTTTTCTCGTGGCAGTATTCCACCCATCCTGAATTTGGTTGCGCGCAGGCGTCAAGATGGTAGAGGCCCTCGATGACTTCACCATCAAGATAACCTTCAACGAGGTGATGACTAACCCTTATGCCCCGCTGGTTGGCGGTCAGTCTCCGGTCCTGCAAGCCGCTCAATTTGCCGATTGCCTTGGCGCAAAAGCCCAAGAATGTTCAGCGCAGAATTTTAACCCCATTGGCACTGGCCCGTTCAAGGTTATGGAATTCCGCACCAATGACGTGATCCAGTTGAAAGCCAACCCGAACGACCGCGATCCGGCGCAACCAGCCTTAGCGACCATGACCTTCAAAGGCGGCGGCGATGCCGATGCCGCTGGTCGCGCGGATCTGGAAACCGGCGCGTTTGACTATGCTTGGAACTTGCTACTGGCGCCATCGGTTCTGGCCGGCATGGCAGCGGCAGGCAAAGGCGTTCCGGTTTCGGCCTTCGGGACATTGGTCGAACGGATCGAGATGAACATGACCAACCCATCCCCGAATCTGCCCGAGGGCGAACGTTCAACTGCGAAACATCCGCACCCGCACCTGTCGGATGTGCGCCTGCACAAAGCGCTTTTCATGGCGATCGACCGCAACATTCTGGTCGAAGTCGGCTATGGCCAAGCAGGACGCCCGACCTGTAATCTGGTCCCTGCCCCGACAAACTGCGCCTCGCCGAACACCGATTGTATGGTGCAAGACATTGAAGGCGCAAAAGCTTTGCTGAACGAAGCCGGTTGGGTTGACCGCAACTTCGATGGCACCGATCCGCAAAGCTATCTCGCCGTGTATACTTGCGACAAGGCGCCGCGCCTTGAAACACAGTGGCAGGGTGAAAACATCAACCGGTTCTGCGACCCGGCCTATGATGCGCTGGTTGCTGAGTTGGGCCGTACCGGCGATATCGCCAAGCGTCGCGAGATTGCGATCCGGCTGACCGAAATGCTGACCAAAGACACCCATACAATCGTGCCACTGGTCGATCGTGGTCGGATTTTGGCACATTCCAACAGCCTTGTCGGCGTTATTTTGAACACTTGGGATTCGGAATTGTGGCACGCTTCTGACTGGTGCCGCATCAAGTAAAGTATCGCGCCTTCTAACGTGGCCCGGTTCAACCCCCTTTCCCGAAAGCAAAGACATGACCCGAGGCGTAGCATGCTGGCCTTCACATTTCGCCGATTGCTGATGGCAATTCCAACGCTTTTGTTCATTTCTTTGGTGATTTTTCTGTTGCTCGAACTGGCCCCGGGTGACCCGCTGACCATCCCGCCGGAAGTGCGGGCCAAAACCCGGCTGGCCTTGGGCTTGGGCGAGCCGATGCGTGTGCGCTACGGGCTGCGGCTTTACAATCTGTTTGTGACCAAGCCGCAGCATTGGATCGATGCAAGTTTCAGCACGCATTTTGCCGAAGGCAAACAGCGCATCATCCGTTTTCAGACCCGTGGCCCGGTCTTTGACACCATTGCCGAGCGGATGCCGCAAACGTCGCTGGTCGTCGGAATAGGCTATCTGATTGGCGTACTGATCGGGATCATCTCGGCCTATAAGCGACACTCCTGAGTCGACCAAATCGGGACATTCGTGTTCATGGGCGGCTTTTCGGTGCCGGTTTTTGTAACCGGCGTGCTGCTGATCGTCATCTTCTCGGTGCTGATCCCAAATGATAGTATGTTCTGGCTGCCCTCAATCAATGACACCACACTTCAGGTCACCGATTGGGCCAGTTTCGTGAAACAGGTCAAGCAAATGGCGATGCCGGTGTTTGTGCTGGCGCTGTTTAATGCCGCCCAAATCAGTCGCGATATGCGGGCCTCGATGCTCGACAACCTCAGCCAAGACGATGTGCGCACTGCCCGCGCCAAGGGCCTGATCGAGCGTGTCGTGCTGGCTCAAACACGTGCTGCGCAATTCGATGATCCCGGTGGTGACTGTGATTGCGCTAGGCGTGCCGGGCGTGTATCCGGCGCGATAATTTCCGAAAATGCGTTTAAATTGAGAGCCTCGTGGTGAAATCATCTCTCGTCGATCCAAGGCAATGACACCCCGATGGTTCTAATGATTTCCTTCATTTTCGCCATTTTGACCGTGGCGTTCAATCTGATTGCCGATGTCCTATATGGGGTCCTGGACCCGAGGATCCGCTATGACTGATACCACCTACCTCAAGGCCGCCAAACCCCGCAGCCAATGGTGGGATGTCTGGGACCAGTTCAGCACCCATCGCGGCGCCCTTATAGGGATGATCGTCTTTGGCCTGATCTTGTTTTGCGTGCTTTTGGGCCCCTATATTTGGAACATCGACCCGAAATATATCGACATCCGGGCGCGCAATCAGGGCCTAAGCTTTGGCCACCAACTTGGCACGGACCAATTGGGGCGCGACATGCTGGCGCGGATCTTTGCAGGCGGGCAGATCACCATTGCCGTCGGTTTGACCGCGATGGCCCTGTCGATCTTGCTTGGCACTTTGGTCGGGGTGCTTGCGGAGTATTTCCGCCGCCTCGACGGGATCTTGATGCGCTTGACTGACCTGTTTCTGGCCCTGACCTTGCGTTTGCTGATGGTGATGGTGTTTCGCGGGCCTTTCGTGATTTCATTCGGGCCGGAAGGCGGGATCTTCATTCTGATCGTGATCGCGATTGGGGTCACGTCTTGGATGCAAACCGCCCGGATCGTGCGCGGCGATGTTTTAGCGCTGAAAGAACGCGAGTTCGTTATGGCCTCTCGATCTAGTACGCCTGCGCGGCGGATGATCTTGCGCCATATTTTGCCCAATGTGATGTCGCCGATCATGGTTTCGGCCACTTTGGGCGTTGCCAATGCGGTGATCACCGAAAGCGCGCTTTCCTGCCTTGGCCTCGGGTTTTCACCAGACTTCCCCACCTGGGGGCGGCTTTTGAACGATTGCCCTATATCACCGGCGCGCCCGAGCGGCTGCTATGGCCCGCTGTCGCCGTTTCGGCCTTGGTTTTGTCGATCAACTATATCGGTGATGCGCTGCGCGACGCGTTTAATCCGCGCATTCGGGGCCGCTTGCGCAAACCCGTTTAATGAAATTTCAGACGAATGCGGCGCACGGTACCCCAAACGGCCAAGACCACCAGCGGCGTCAAAATCGCGGTTGCCATGCCTTTGCTTAGCCCAATCGCTACGGTGGCGGGATAGGCCAGATAGGCCAGCAGATTGACCGCGTAATAGCTGATGGCCACCACGGACAGCCCCTCGACCGTTTGTTGCAAACGCAGTTGTAGATCGGCGCGTTTGTCCATGCTTTCCAACAGCCTCTGGTTCTGCGCTGACCGCTCTACATCCACGCTGGTGCGCAGTAATTCCGCCGCGCGCTGTGCGCGATCAGACAGCCCCCGCAGCCGCGCATGCGCTGATTTCACAGTCCGCATCGCCGGATCATAACGGCGCATCATGAATTCGGCAAAGGTCTGGCGCCCGTTCACCCGCTTTTCGCGCAGCACCGAGACCCGCTGATTGACAATCGCCTCATAGGCTTCTGTCGCGCCGAAACGAAACGAGAAATTGACCGCCAGACTTTCCAGCTCGGAGGCGATTTGCAGCAGGTTGTTCAAAGCCGCCTCGGGCGAGGCTGCACTGCCATGCAGACCAGACACCAGCGCCGACAGCTTCGGGTCCAATTCATTCAGTCGCGACGACAAGTCCCGCGCCCGGATCAACCCCAGCATCGACATCGAGCGGTAAGTTTCGATCTCGCAAATCCTTTGCACGATCCGACCGATCCGGCGCTGACCCGTCTCTGGCTTCACGAAAACCGCAAAGCGCATATGGCCTGCCGGATCGATGCGAAAATCACCCGCTATAATGGCGCTATCATCGACAACATTGGCGACGGTCAGGCTTTCACCAACAAACCAATCGTCCAGTTTCGCGGTCAACTCCGCCGCATCTTCGGGGATATGCTCGACCCGGATCAATAGGGAAACCAAGCGTTTACCCGGCGCAATGGCCAGCCAATCCGATGGAAACACCTCGGCCTCTTGCGGGTCAAAAGCGCGGGCAGAGACACCTTTGCCAAAGGCGGAATAGGTGACAAATTCTGTGTGGCTTTCCCATTTCAGGTCATGCCGCCCCACCGCGCCCGAAAAATGATTGGCACCCGGTTGCGGGTGCGCCGAGCCATGGCGCCCCAACAGATCCAACAGATGCGCACGGTCAGATGCGTGATCGCGGTTGGCAGCCTCTGCCGGCTCTTTGATCGCGACATAAACGGCATGGCAGGGTGCCGTCAGCTGCGGGAAAGGGCGCGCATGCAGCTCGTTAACCAAAGCATATCGCAAAGGGTGATCTTCAATCTTTGGCATAGATCCTCGTCTGTCTATTTCGCGCAGATTAACCCGCGCAGCGCCCGTGTAAATTCACCCAAGCCAATCAACACGGTGCGCAATCGTACACTGGTAAATGCGCAACGCCGCAGCCGATCAACGCGGTGGGCATGCGCGGCTGACAATGTGCCAAACCCAAGATCGCAAAACGCCCCGCCGTTTCCGGCAGGGCGCGTTTTTCTTGCAGTCAAGCGGTGTTACTTCAGTCAATCAGCGGAAGCAAGCTGTCGATCGATTTCTTTGCATCACCATAAAACATACGGGTGTTTTCTTTGTAAAACAACGGGTTCTCGATACCGGAATACCCCGTTCCCTGCCCGCGCTTCGAGACAAACACCTGCTTGGCCTTCCAGCATTCCAAAACCGGCATCCCCGCGATCGGCGAGTTAGGATCTTCTTGGGCTGCCGGGTTGACGATATCATTAGAGCCGATGACGATGGCCACATCCGTGGTCGGGAAGTCCTCGTTGATCTCGTCCATCTCCAGCACGATATCGTAAGGCACCCTCGCCTCGGCCAACAACACGTTCATATGGCCCGGCAAACGCCCCGCAACCGGGTGGATCGCAAAGCGCACATTCTTGCCCTTGGCGCGCAGCTTGCGGGTCAATTCCGACACCGATTGCTGTGCCTGCGCAACGGCCATGCCGTAGCCTGGAATGATGATCACGCTATCCGCATCGTTCAGCGCGGCTGCAACACTTTCCGCGTCGATCTCTAGCTGTTCGCCCTCGATTTCCATTGCCGGACCCGTGGTGCCGCCAAAACCGCCCAAGATCACCGAGATGAAAGATCGGTTCATCGCTTTACACATGATATAGCTCAAAATTGCGCCGGAAGAACCTACAAGTGCGCCCGTCACGATCAGCAAATCATTGCCCAAAGTAAAGCCAATGGCCGCTGCCGCCCAGCCAGAATAGCTGTTCAACATCGACACAACGACCGGCATATCCGCGCCGCCAATGCCCATGATCAAATGAT
>JBLIGH010000024.1:0-16511 GCA_047636855.1 Pseudorhodobacter sp. | reverse complement strand
CCAGCGTCGCCGCAAGCTTTAGCGTCACCAAGGGCAGGCGCTGCGTTACTCTTTTCAGGTATCCGGCATTGACCGCCCGGGCCTCGGCCTCCAACACCTGCTCGACAACTTCGATCCCCGCCGCGCGCATCAAAGCATGCCCCCGCCCCGCGACCCTTGGGTCCGGGTCCGTGAAAGCGGTCACGACACGCGAAACACCCGCCGCGATCAGGGCCTCGACACAGGGTGGGGTCTTGCCATGATGGGCGCAGGGTTCCAAAGTGACATAGGCCGTAGCGCCGCGCGCCAGATCCCCGGCTTGCGCCAAAGCACGTGTTTCCGCATGCGGGCGCCCGCCAATCTGCGTCCAGCCACGGCCAACGATCCGGTTTCCCGCAACGATCACACACCCAACCGCAGGATTTGGCCAAACAGAGCCCAGCCCACGCGCGGCAATTCGCAACGCGTGGCGCATATGGGCATTCTCAACGGTGGTCATTCTTCTTGAATGGTCCCGGGACGAAGCTCCGAGACGAATTTGTCGAAATCATCCGCTGCCTGGAAGTTCTTGTAAACGCTGGCAAACCGCACATAGGCCACGGTATCAATCCGCGCGAGGCTTTCCATCACAATCTCGCCGATCACTTTCGACGAGATATCCGTTTCGCCCAGGCTTTCCAAGCGCCGCACGATGCCAGAAATCATCTGGTCAATGCGCTCGGGATCGATGGGACGCTTCTGCAAAGCAATGCGAATGGAGCGTTCCAGTTTGGTGCGGTCAAAATCTTCGCGTTTGCCACTGGATTTGATCACAACAAGGTCGCGCAACTGCACTCGCTCGTAGGTCGTAAAACGCCCACCGCACGCCGGGCAAAATCGCCTGCGCCGGATCGAGACGTGATCTTCAGCCGGGCGGCTGTCTTTAACTTGGGTATCGATATTCCCGCAAAATGGGCAGCGCATTGGCCGGTCCCCCTTCGTTTCTTTTTATGACTGCCTCAGATACGGGGGTTTGCCCCCTTCTTATCCATAGAACTATAGGGCAGCCGCGAACTCTGGGGTAGCGGAATTTTTCTGCCGCCAGATATAGGGGAAAATGTGTGGCGGTGCGGACTCATGACAAATCGCGCATCTGTCATCTGGAAATCGATAAAAACGTGCTGGTTTCTCGGGTGAACCGCAAAAAACAGGAGCCCGCCATGACACGTATGACTGCCAAGGATTTCGCCCCCGAATTGCTGGAACTCTACGATTTCTATGCCCATGGGATGATCACCAAACGTCAATTCCTAGAGCAAGCCGGGCGCTTCACCGCCGCTGGCGTGACAGCCGCCGCCGTGCTGGGAATGATGAGCCCTGATTATGCGTTGGCAGAGCAGGTTTCGTTCAATGATCCTGATATCATTGGTGAATATGTTATGTACCCCTCCCCCGATGGCCATGGCGAAGTGCGCGGTTATCTGGTGCGCCCTGCCAATGTCGAAGGTAAATTGGGGGCCGTGGTTGTGGTGCATGAAAACCGCGGTCTAAACCCTTATATCGAGGATGTGGCGCGCCGCGTCGCCAAAGCCGGTTTCATTGCTTTGGCCCCAGACGGGTTGACCTCTGTTGGTGGCTATCCGGGCAATGATACGGCAGGGCGCGATTTGCAGCGCACCGTCGATGGCACTAAGTTGATGAATGACTTTTTTGCCGCCGTGGAATGGCTGATGGCCCATGAGGCAACAACCGGCAAGGTTGCCATCACCGGATTTTGCTATGGCGGTGGCGTCTCTAATGCCGCGGCTGTGGCCTACCCAGAGCTTGCAGGTGCCGTGCCGTTTTATGGCCGCCAGCCAAATTCCGAGGATGTGTCACGCATTCAAGCGCCCTTGCTGCTGCATTACGGCGCGCTGGACGAGCGGGTGAATGAAGGCTGGCCAGCATACGAGGCAGCCCTGAAAGAAAATGGCAAAACCTATGAGGCCTTCATTTATGAAGCCGCAAACCACGGCTTCCACAACGACTCTACACCGCGCTATGATGAGGCGATGGCTGATCTGGCATGGGATCGTACCATCGAATTCTTCAAGAAGACTTTGGCCTAATTCAGGGGGCCACCCCACCTGAACAACCCAGCATCGCGGCACGCTCTTGACTATGAGGTTTGCCGCGATGTTCGATAAAGTGAAATTTCTGGCCGTAAACAACCGGACAAACGTCAACGAATGCGCTAAAAACACAAATCTGTCAGCAAAAACGCCGCTTTGAGATGCGTAATCATATCGCCCGACCCTTCATCATCATGTGTCAGGTTTTTCGACGCCTAACCCATCGTGGGCGCTGCGAGCCGCATTTTTTCCAAATCAGCGGGCCGGCCGGGAGTTGCCGGATGAACAAGGTCCGCAATCGCTTTGGTTCACTATGCTCCTTGGCGCAAAGCAGGGACCATTTGGCCTCAGGGCGAATGATCCAACAGAACTGAACTACCGTTCTCGGCGGCCAATTTCAAAGACTTTGAATTAATGCCTGTCTTGCGAATTGGCGCGGGCTTGCCATTACCGATCGTCGGTTTCGACCTTTTTTGCGCCAGCGGCAGCGGCGCGGTCGCTCTGCGCGATATGCTCGACGGCGGCGGCGCTGATTTTCAGGGCTTCTTCTTCGGCCAGCTCCTCGCGGTAGTCGCCCAAGTCCACTTTCACCTCGCGGCGCGCGAACTCGATGCCGGCTTTGTCGAACTCTTGCTTGACCCGGGTAAACACTTTCTTGCGGATTTCGAATTGCGCACCCGGTTTATGGGTAAACTTGCCCCGCACCACGATGCCGTAATCGTTGAACGCGTAGACCCCCTGGCTTTTGAACGGCTCGATAAAGCCCGGCCCAAGCGCCGGGTCCTCCAGCATTTCCTGACCGATTTTTTTGAACAACTTGCGCACCTGTTCAACGTCGGTATCGAATGGCACCGTGAATTTCAACTTCATGATCCCCCAATCGCGACCGAAGTTGGTGACCGTCTTGATCTCGCTGTAAGGAATGATCAGGACTGGCCCTTTGGAAGCCCGAAGCCGGATAGAACGCAACGAGATCCGCTCTACCGTGCCCACCGCGCCGCCCACATCGATGTATTCGTTCAACCGAAACGCATCGTCGATCAAGAAAAACATGCCCGAAATCACATCGCCGACCAGCTTTTGCGAACCAAAACCGACCGCGATGCCCACGATCCCTGCACCGGCCAACAGGGCTGTGACATCAACCCCAAGGTTGGCAAGAATGGTCAGCACCGTCAGGGTCAGAATTACCACCTGCAGCGCCTTGCTAATCGGCGGCAAAATCGTGCCAAGTCGTGTTGTCGGCGTGCCGCCCTGCCCTTCGCCATGTTCCGTGGGGGCGACATCGCCTTCAGAGGTCAGTTCGTTGGCAAGGCGGGTGTTGATCAGCAGTCGCACCACTTCCCAAGTCAGATAGCCGATGACCGCAATCAGACCAACCTGAACCAAAGTGGCTGCCAACTGCTCGCCCACCCCTGCCGAGGCCATCGCCACGCTTGTCGGTGTGATATGCCAAAGCCGGGCAGACACCAGCAAGACCGTGCCAAACACCAAAACCCGACCGATCCGAATATAGGCTTTGAAAGTCGCCCCATAGGCTTTGCGAGCCACTTCCCCTTCGCCGCGCATCGGCGAGGTGAAATGACGCAAGATGGCGTGGATCAATGTGTCCAGCAGCGGCGCAATCAGAATGATAGCAAGACTGATGAAGTGACGCCCGCCCGCAAGTATGTCGCCCGCGTTCATCACGATGACCGCGACGCAAAATACCCATGTCGCCAGAACGGCCGTGACCGCCAGCCACGGATAGGCACGGATTGATCTGGCATCGAATGGCGTCACGCTGTCACGCCCGCCCAGCATGATCGAGCGCCAACCCTCGCGCATCACACCAAACAAGATCGCCAGCCAGCCAAAAAAGATCACGTTAAACCAGAACCAAAACGCAAAGGGTTGCGCATCGGGCGGCCCCCCCATGCGTTGGTTCACCGTCGAAATCAAAAGGGCAAAACCAATAAAATAGGTCATGCTGACGAAATTCCAAAACAAGATATTGGCAGACCGGTCATCGACACTCAGCAACCGCGCCTCGCCGATTGCCGGTTTGAAAAAGAACCGCAGCAGCGCAACGCTGAAACGCGGCATAACGATCAACCAAAACAGCATCAGACGCAGCAGCGGCTTGGCCTCTTGCAGCGTGCTAAACTGCAAGGTGACAGTCGCCACCACGGCGAAGACCAGCGCACTCAGCAGCTCGTATCCCATTCGTCGCCCGGCCCGGCGCAGCGTGCTCAAGAAATTGTCGGGCACAACAGGTGATGGTTGCGATGCCCGGCCTTGAAACAACATCCAATGCATCGCCCGTTCCGCCGCCAGCCCCAAGACCACCGCCAGCACGGCCCAGAACATGACGTGCTTCGTGCCTTTGCTGCCAAGCCAGATCGAGAACCGTTTAAAGACATTGCCTTGGGCGGTCAGGAAATCATCTATATTGACGATATTGAACGCCACCGTCGCCACGACCTTGTCGCTGGCCTCAGACATCAGCGCCAGAGTGTTGTAAAACTGCGATCCGGTGGCCTTATCGGGCGATTGCGAAACGGCATCCAGCCGCTCCAGCAACATCGCTCGCACGTCGTTGTCTGACAGGCGCGAAACCAGCGCATTGATCGATTCAGGGGTCAGAGGATCGGGAAGCGTAATATTGAGGACAGCAGGTGCATCGGAACCGGCTGTGCCAGGCAGATCCAACAATTGAGCCGCAGCAGGGCCATTGCCAAGGCATAGCAAAAGGGCCAGAAGCCCACCGAATTTGAACATTCCGTTCCGCATTATGCTTCCTGACCCCGTCAATTCCACTGAAAGTTCGGGACAGTTGGATCACCGATGCTTCCACCCACACTGCAAAACACCGATAAAGCAGATGTGACGGTAGCACAAACATCTTCTGCCGAGGTGGCTGAAACACCAAGGCCGAAACCCTCACAAATTTAATTAAGCTGGTTGCGGGGCAGGTTAAAACCGCGACCTGATTTGTGCCGTTGCGTTTTCAAAACCCGCTTGATAATTGAAAAAATCGGCCCGGGCTATCCGCGCCAAGCCTTAATCACGGGCCTTAAAAAAAACCAGTCGTTGGGCGAAGCCCGCAAATTCGTACATTTTTTCAATGCCGGAAATCGGTTTGGCCAGCTTTGCGCAACAAGCGCGGCCACGCCTGACGGTGTTACTGAACCCATAGCTTGGCGCGCTTAATCTGATTGCGCAGCGCTTGTTCTTTGCGCGGCAGATTGTTGCGGTCGATCAGCTTGCGAACCTCTGCCCCTTTGCCCTGATAAACCATCTTTTTGAATGGCATATGGTCTTTCAGCACCACTTTAATCGCATTTGGCGCCATGACCTCTTCGATTATTTGTACGGCGCGGTCTGTTTCGCGGGCATAAAGCAGCGGCATCAACCGCCAATGACAGGTGACATCGCCATCCAGCCCCGCCAACTCGGGCCCCGGACGCCCGCCTCCGAAAGAATGAATGACCAATGGCAGCGCCACCTGATCCAACCAAGGATCTAAAGGTTGAACCACCAGCTCGGGTGGGCGATTTGTGATAATGTCGCGGGCATATTCGGCAAAGCGTTCCCCAAAAGCCTTGGGGCTTTGGTAAAAGAACCACCCCGCGTTAAAATACAGATAACGCTGCCAAAATTCATCTGGCTGACTGGTATCCAAGCTGCTTTCGAAATCCAACCCGAACCGGTCATAAAGCGATTTCCAGACCTGAGTGTAGCCGGGGCCATACAGCTCTTGTGTGGGCCAAGTGTTTTCGCGCTTCATCGAGGCCGAGGGGCGCGTAAAATCAAACCCGACCGACGAAAGCGGCCCGGTAAAAACGGTGTCGGTGTCAACGAACAAAAAGGGCTCGTCAGGCAGGGCTGTCAGACATTCGATCTTATTGCCGTAAGGGTAGGACTCGCCGAAAAGCTGCGACGTAAAAGGCAGTATTTCCGCGCCAAAGCCTTCCAAAAGCTTATAGAGACGCGGATCGCCAATTCTGGGATCTTTGCTCCAAAGTGGGCCGGGCTGCGGCTCTGCGATGAAAAGACGCCCAGTGAAATCGGGGTTGGATGCGCGTAACGTTGCCGCGAGCAGCACGGCCTCATACCCCAAGCGGCCCGATTGACCGACAGCCACAATGTTGAAAGCCTGCGCAATTACTGGTTTTCGCGCCATACTATACCTGCCCTACACTGAATTGCCCGAAAACATAACCAACGCGGATTTTGACGAACGCAGCGCGCCTTTACGGCACCATAACGGCCAAAGATGTATTTTGAAAGCTTGAGGACAACCCAATGTTGTATCGCTTTCAACCCTTTTGATCAGCACCAGCAGCGCGCAGGCGCAAAGCATACCAACCAAATTCACATCCCCAAAAGCAACCAGCGGCGGCAAGGCCAAGGCGCTTCACATGCGTTAGGCCTTCTCGGCGCCGCGAAGGGCCGCCACAAGTGCAGGCAATTCTGCGAAATCGCGAAAAGCTGCGTGATGCGGCAACTCGGCCACCGGGGTTTTGCGGTAGCCTTCGGTGAACAACAAAAACACTTGGGCGGCATTCTGTCCAGTGGCCGCATCCACCTCGCTGTCGCCCACGAAAATCGCCGATGCCACGCCCATCTCTGCCATCGCCGCCAACAAAGGTGCCGGGTCCGGTTTGCGTTGTGGCAGGCTATCGCCCCCGATCACCGTCGCAAAGAAGCCGTCCAGTTGCAGGTGGCGCAAAACGGCATGGGTGGGTGCCAGTGGTTTGTTGGTACAAATGCCAAGCTGGCACCCCATCGCCTGCAATGCCAGCAATGCGGGCTGCACATTCGGATAAACCTGCGTCAGATCAACCGCCGTCTCGTAAAGCTCTAAAAACCGCGCCATCATCGTCGCATGGCGCGGACCACTTGGATTTTGGCCCAATTCCGTCAGCAAACAAGCGACCAAATGCGGCACACCGCGCCCAACAAAGCTGCCGACCTTGGCCAGCGACAAGGGGGTAAAGCCGTTCTCGACCAGCACTTTATTGGCGACGGCATGGATATCGGGTGCGGAATCAATCAGCGTCCCATCCAGATCAAAGATAACGGCATTCATAGTGCGGCCTCTGCCGCCGCACGAATAGCGCGAATATTCTGCCCATAAGGTGCAGGGTTGCTGACCGATCCACCCTTGAACACCGCCGACCCTGCAACCAACACATCTGCCCCTGCGGCCACCACCAAAGGTGCTGTCTGTGATGTCACACCGCCATCAATTTCAATATGCACCGGGCGATCCCCAATCATCGCGCGCAATTTCGCGATCTTGGCGACTTGGCTATGGATGAATTTCTGACCGCCAAAACCGGGATTGACCGTCATCACGCAAATCAGGTCGACCATATCCAGCAGATATTCCGCCGCCTCGATCGGCGTGCCCGGGTTCAGGGCCAGCCCCGCCTTGGCCCCCGCGCCCCGAATGGCCTGCAAGGTCCGGTGAATATGCGGCCCCGCCTCCAGATGCGCCGAGATCACATCCGCACCCGCAGTCGCGAACGCCTCGATGTAGCGATCCACCGGGGTGATCATCAAATGCACATCCATCACCCCTTTGATATGTGGGCGGATCGCGGCGCAGGTTGCCGGGCCAAAGGTGATATTGGGCACGAAATGCCCGTCCATCACATCGACATGCACCCAATCCGCACCTTCTGCCTCAATCGCACGGCATTCCGCTCCGAAATTGGCGAAGTCAGCCGAAAGGATGGAAGGGGCTATCTTGATTTTACGGTCGAATGTCATGGCGCGGCTCCTGTTGGCGGGTTTGCCCCCTTCTAAAACCTATCCAAACGAAAAGGAAAGCAAAGCATCCGTCGCCGCTTCTTTTCAGTAAAATATTCTTGGGGGTGAATTGCGCATCGGGGCAAAAGGGGGCAGACAGCCATCTGCCCCGCCCCGCACAAACACTGCTCTTGCAATTAGCGCGCCGACGCTTTCATAGTCGCCCAAACAGCCCGGAAAGCAACCCCATGCCACGCATCACAAAGCTTGAAACCTTCGCCAATGAGTTTGTCTGTTTCACCCGTGTGACATTGGAAGACGGCGCGGTGGGTTGGGGCCAAACCTCGACCTACAACGCGGATATCACGGCACAAGTGTTCCACCGGCAGGTGGCGCTTTGGGCCCTTGGTGCCGAGATCAACGAGACCGCCGATATCCTCGCGCTCGTCCAGCGCATTGAAGAGCGCGAGCATAAATTCCCCGGATCTTACCGCTGTCGCGCCCTTGCCGGTCTTGATACCGCGCTTTGGGATATGGCAGGGCGGCGCGCGCAAAAGCCCGTGGTTGAACTGCTGGGGGGGACGGCCCAGCAGCTTCGCACCTATGCCAGTTCGATGAAGCGTGACATCACGCCTGCGGACGAGGCGGCGCGCTTGGTCGCATTGCGCGACACCTATGGTTTTGATGCGTTTAAATGGCGGGTTGGCGCAGAATGTGGGCGCGATATCGACGAATGGCCCGGCCGCACCGAAGCGGTGATCCCAATCGTTTCCCGCGCTCTGGGTGATGGCGTGGCAAAGCTGGTCGATGGCAATTCCGGGTTCTCTGCACCGCGTGCCATCGAAGTTGGCCAGATATTGCAAGACAACGGCATCGGCCATTTTGAAGAGCCCACGCCCTATTGGGATTTGGCCGCGACGCAATCTGTAACTCAGGCCCTTGATCTGGACGTCGCGGGCGGCGAGCAGGATTGGGAATTGGCCAACTGGGCGCGGATGATCGAGATGCGCGCCGTCGATATCGTGCAGCCCGATATCATGTATATGGGCGGGCTGTCGCGCACGCTGTTGGTCGCCGAGATGGCTGCAAAAGCGGGCCTGCCATGCACACCGCATGCTGCCAACATGTCATTGGTCACGATCTGTACCATGCATTTGCTGGGCGCTATCCCAAATGCGGGCAAATACCTTGAGTTTTCGATCGAGGGCCAGGATTATTACCCTTGGCAAGACGGGCTTTTCCTTGGCACGCCTTTTGCGATCACCGATGGTAAAGCCCAGATCCCGCAAGACCCCGGATGGGGCGTGCAGATCAATCCGGCCTGGCTAGAGCGCGCGCATTATCAGCAAAGCGAATGGGCACGCTGAGGTCTTTTGCTTCAAAACGCGGCTAAGCACTCCGTTGCGGCCGCCATGCTTTCTGCCCCAGCGCGCAATCAAACCGAGGCCTTGCCAAATCGGCCGGTCAAGCGCAAAGGCCGCTATTGGCTTGGTCACACACAAAAACGACCCACCAAAATGATGGGCCGTTTTTTCGGATTTGCAGTAACTTTATGGTTTCAGGGCCTGAATGCGGGGATCAGCCATCAACCACGCGCTGCTGGCTTTGCGCGTCGAAGAAATGGACCAGTTCCGACTTGGCGGTAAACCCGATCAATGTTCCCTTCTTTTCCGCCGGCGCATGTTCCATTTTTGCAATGAATTCAGTGCCGTTTTCACTGGTCAGGTGCACCAGGACATATTCGCCCAATTGCTCCAACAGCTCGATGCGGCCGCTGATAATTGCCTGATCCAATTCGCAAGCGCGCAGATGCTCGGGCCGAATGCCGATGAATTTACTGTCATCCACGGCAATCCGAAGTTGCGATTTCGCGCTAGCCGCCAAATCGGCTGGGTTGAAGAAGTTCATCTTAGGGCTGCCAATGAACTGGGCCACAAAGGAATTGAGCGGACGATTGTACAGCTCTAGCGGGCTGCCGACCTGCTCGATCCGCCCGGCACGCAACACCACGATCTTGTCGGCCAAAGTCATGGCTTCAACCTGATCATGGGTCACATAGATCATCGTGGCCCCAAGCCGCTGGTGCAGGCGCGCGATCTCCAAACGGGTCTGGACACGCAAGGACGCATCCAGGTTGGACAGTGGCTCGTCAAACAAAAACACTTCTGGGTCGCGCACAATGGCCCGCCCAATCGCGACACGCTGGCGTTGACCGCCGGACAAGTTCCGCGGGCTACGCTCAAGATAATCGGTGATCTGCAAGATTTCGGCGGCTTGCTTCACGCGCCGGTCAATCTCTGCCTCGGCGGTTTTGGCTTGTTTCAGACCGAAAGACATATTTTGGTAAACGGTCATATGCGGGTACAGCGCATAAGTCTGGAACACCATCGCCACGCCACGCTTTGACGGCGCCACGTCATTGACCAAGCGATCACCGATGGAAACATCGCCACTGGTGATCTCTTCAAGGCCTGCAATCATCCGCAGCAAAGTGGATTTGCCACAGCCCGAAGGCCCAACGAACACGACGAATTCGCCGTCTTCAATATCCAGATCGACGCCATGCATGACATCCACCGGACCGTAAGATTTTTTGAGGTTGCGAATTGTCAGATTGGCCATGATTTTTCCATCTCTTCAATGCTGGCGCGCAATTGTTGCGCAAATTCAGGATAGGATTTGGGCAAATCGCCCCAAAGTTTCTCAGATTCCACAAAACGGGTCTTGGTCGGGTCAGCTAACATTTGGGACAACTCGGCCCAACTTGGTTCTACATACTCAAAAGGAATGCGCCCGGCCTCGACGCGCTTGGCAAAGATGTACCAGCTCGCGGCGGACCGAATGCCGTGGATCGGCACGACGCCTTGCGCAAGACAACTGGCAAGCGTGGGGCGGATGAAGATTGGGAATTTCGCCATACCGTCCGTGCAGATGCGTGCAACCGTATCGCCAATCGCCTTATTGCCAAACCGCGCTGCAATTTCAGCAAGATAGGCCGATTTATCGAAGGGCAAATCAAGCGTTAAACCGACCAAAACCTCGTCGGTTTCATAGCGGGTGAAATGTTCAAGAAGCTCGGGGTCGCGCATCGCCTCGTCAAAGGTGACGATGCCTTTCAAGGCGGCAAAATAGCTGAGGCAAGTATGCCCGCCATTCAAAATACGCAACTTCGCTTCTTCATAAGGGTCCACGTCTTGCGCAATGATCACCCCGACTTTGGCAAGCTGCGGCATTGGTCCGGCAAAATCGCCTTCCAGCACCCATTGCGAGAAAGCCTCTGCCATGACCGGGGCTGCGGGTTGCGCACCAAGTTGGGCTTCAATATCGGCACGCATCTCGGCTGTGCCACGCGGGGTGATGCGGTCCACCATTGAACAGGGGAACGTCACGTTCTGGCTGACCCATTCCGCCAGTTCGGTGTGACCCGCAAGCGTCAGATAGCGCATCAGATTGCGGCGTAACTTCTTGCCGTTTTGCTGAATATTATCGCAGCAAAGCACCGAAATCGGCTTGCCGGTGCCTGTGCGCCGCAGATCCAGACCCGCCGTCAAATAGCTGTAAACACTGCGCTTTGTACCGCCGGCCAGTTCTGCCGCAATGGTTTCATTCAGCGGGTCCAAGGTGCCGCTGGCATCGCCGTAATAGCCGCTTTCGGTAACGGTGATCGTTACCGCTTGCACCGTTGGAAGCGCCAGCAGCGCCTCGGCATATCCCTGATCTTCCGACCAGTCCCGAAACTCAAGATGTGACCTTACCCGGCGCAGTTTGGTATCCCCGTCGGGTGCGACAGATTTCAGCACATAGCCGGTATCCGATTGCGCATTCTGCGCGAAGCTGGCGCTTTCCTCGGCCCGCAAGTTAACAGCAGCAATGCCCCAATTCAGATCGCCTGTGCTCTCTAGATAGTCGTCGATATAGACGGCCTGATGCGCCCGGTGGAACGCACCATAGCCCAGATGAACGATGCCGACTTTACAAGCGGACCGGTCGTATTGTGTAGAATAAACCATTGGTTTAGCAGAGGTATTCATATTGCGCGCTCCGATGATCGCATGAGTTCGCGACGCGCGGTGTCACGATATTCAGAAGGTGTCATTCCTTTCATTTTCAGGAAATGACGGTTGAAATTGGCAAGGTTCTGGAAACCAACCCGATAGCAAATCGAGGTGACTTGTTCATCAGAGGCATAAAGCAGCCCGCAGGCTTGCCCGATGCGAACACGGTTTACAAATTCAACAAATCGATGACCTGTGGCTGTCTGGAAGTTGCGGCTAAAGCTTGCGGCGCTCATACCCGCCATCTTTGCACCGGAGTCGATCGAGATATTCTCGGCATAGTTCAGGATGATGTGATCGACCACCGCACCAATGCGCGCGTGGCGGCTGCCGCCGCTTATCTGCACCAGCTTGGCGACCGAAAGCATATCCTTTTCAGCATGCTCATTAAGCCGGACCAAAAAGCGGATAAAGGCCAGAATACGCTCTGGCCCTTTGGAATCGCGAATGGATTCCATATGGCCCCGCGCGAACGTCGCGTTAAAGCCGGAAAACACGATACCCGATTGCGCCATTTTCAGCATTTCAAGCACTTCGCCAAATTCAGGAAACCCCTCGGCCAGCGCTTCAATCGAGGCATGCGAGAATTGCACCAGCATATCGCGCACTTCATGGGGCTCTGCCCAAACCTCGTCCGTGATCCAGTTATGCGGCAGGTTTGGACCCGTCAGATACAACATTCCGGGGTGAAAATCGCCGATGTAATCGCCGATAAAAGCTTTGCCACGCGTCGCTATAATCAAATGCAACTCGTATTGTTCATGCGCGTGCCAGCGACATAATTCGCTTGGCCAGGCATGCTCAAGATACCGGATACTACGGGTGTTCCGGTCGATAAACTCGATCTCTGGAAGGATAATCGACATCGCTACCTCAACACATTTCCACCATCAACGCCAAGCGTCTGGGCAGTCATATAGGCAGATTGATCCGACGCAAGAAAGACCGCGACACGTGCCACATCGGCAGGGCTGCCCATATGGCCAAGCGGCACGGCCTCGCCCACTTCGCGCTTCTTTTGACCCGGTTCCTTGCCTTCAAATTTCGCAAAAAGGCCATCAACCGTTTTCCACATCGGCGTGTCGATCACGCCGGGGCTGATCGCATTGACCCGGATTTTATGCGGTGCCAAAGCAAGGGCCGCAGATTGCGTATAGCTGATGACGGCCGCTTTGCTGGCGCAATAATGGGCCACCAAAGCCTCGCCACGGTGACCCGCTTGTGACGCCAGATTGATGATAGATCCGCGTTTTCCAGTGGCCACCATCGATTGCGCCGCCGCTTGTAGAATGGCGTAAAACGCCCGAACGTTGATCCCAAAAAGCCGATCATATTGTACAAGATCCGCGTCCAGCACGCTGCCCATGTCAAACAAGGCCGCATTGTTGAACAAAACATCGGGTGCAATTTCTTTCACCCAATCAACGCAAGCCTGCAGACCATCTTCTGATAAAAGATCAAAGGCACGGTAGTTTACCGCAGCCTCACCGCTGAAGTTCGGGCCAATATCGGTCGCAAAAACCACTGCCCCCATGGCGGAAAAATGAGCTGCGGCACTGGCACCAATGCCTCCATTAGCGCCAGTGACGATGCAGATCTTTCCCGTCAAATCCGTGGGGGCAGCGTTAAGCATCACTTCACCGCGCCAAAGGTCAGACCCTGCACCAGCTGCTTTTGGCACAACCAGCCAAAGACAACGATCGGGGCGCAAGCCAAGGTCGAGACCGCCGAAAGTTTCGCCCAAAACAACCCTTCAGGAGAAGAGAAAGAGGCCACAAGCGCGGGCAATGTTCCACTGTCAGCCGACGTCAGGTTGATCGACCAGAAGGCCTCGTTCCAGCACAAAACGATCGACAGCAAGGCCGTCGACGCAATGCCACCCCAAGCCAAAGGCATAACGATCTGAGTGATCTCATTGTAGGTCGACGTGCCGTCCATCCGGGAAGCTTCCAAGATTTCTTTGGGGATTTCGCGGAAATAGTTGAACAGGATCAACATGATGATCGGAAGGTTTACCAAAGCGTAGATGACGACCAGAACGATTTTGGTATCCAAAATTCCCAGCTGTTGACTGATCAGATAGATCGGCATCAACACACCCACAGCCGGCAGCATCTTGGTAGACAACATCCACATCAAGATGTCTTTCGTCCAACGGCCCGAGTTAAAGGCCATCGCATAAGCCGACGGAATGGCAATCAGCATCGCCAAGGTCGTGCCACCAACAGATGTCACAATCGAGTTCCAGGCAAATTTCGTGTAATCTGTCCGGTCCTGAATAAGTGTGAAGTTCTCGAGTGTCGGCTCGAACACCAGCAAGGGCGGCACGGCAATCGCCTGAAGCTCTGTCTTAAAGCTGGTCAAAACCATCCAAAAGATCGGAAAGAAAAACAAGCAAGCCACGATCCATGCTGCAATAACAGCAATGCGGTTTTTGATTTGGGCGCGTTCTTTATCGGTCATTTTCTTACACCGTCAGAGTTTTGCCAACTGCCCGGATCAAGAAGATCGCGACAATATTGGCAAGAATGATTGCGAACACACCACCGGCAGAGGCGACACCGACGTCAAAACCTTGCAAAGCTTGGGTGAAGATGAGGTAAGTCAGGTTGGTAGACTGCACGCCAGGCCCGCCGCCCGTGGTTACGAAAATCTCTGCAAAAATCGACAGGTGAAAAATCATCTGGATTAGCAACACGATTGAAATCGGGCGGGCAAGATGGGGAAGTGTCAGGTTCCAAAACTGCGACCAGAAACCTGCGCCGTCCAAAGTGGCGGCTTCCTTCTGTTCTTGGTCTTGAGATTGAAGCGAGGTCATGAAAATCAGGATGGCAAATGGCGTCCACTGCCAGCTTACGATGATGATCACCGACAAAAGCGGCACTTGCGTCAGCCAGTCGATGGGTTCGGCACCAAACGCCGTAGCCACAACGGCGAACAGGCCATAAATCGGGTTCATCAACATATTCTTCCAGATCAGCGCGCTGACCGTTGGCATGATAAAGAACGGCGAAATCAGCATAACACGGACAAAACCGCGTCCCTTGAACTCACGGTCGATCAATATCGAGATCGCAAGACCAAGAACAACCGAGATTGCCAGAACCGACCCGACAAGGATCAAGGTATTCAGCAATGCTGGAAAGAACGCGGCATCCGTCCAGAAAAAACGGTAGTTATCAAGTCCAATGAAACCAGTACGTTCTGGGTAAAACAGATTGTAGCGAATGGTTGAAAAATAGATCGTCATGCTCAGCGGAACGATCATCCATAGAAACAGAACAATAATGCTGGGGGCTTGAAGCCATCTAACGAGCGTCGGGTTCATAGGATTATCCTGTGCATACGTGGGGGCGAAGAAAAACAGACCAAAACAGGGGCGGCAAACGTCGCCGCCCCTGTTCAGGAGTTATCAGGCTTAGTAGTAGCCTGCCTTTTTCATTTCGCGATCAGCAGCTTCTTGGGATGCTGCCAGAGCTTCTTCGACCGTGATATCGCCTGCCAAAGCAGCCGACATTTGCTGGCCAACAGCCGTACCAATTGCCTGGAATTCTGGAATTGCCGCGAACTGTACACCGACATAAGGCGATGGGTTCAGGGTGGAATTCTCAGGATCGGCAGACAAGATAGCTTTCAACTCGGCTTCCGCAAACACAGCTGCGCTTTGGAAGTTCGGGTTGTCGTAAGTCGACTGGCGTGTACCGGTCGGAACCGCACCCCAACCATTGGTCGCGGCAACAAGTTCGATATACTCTTTCGAAGTTGCCCATTCGATGAACTTCTGAGCGTCAGCAGCTTGCTTTGTGCCCGCTGGAATAGCCAGCGACCAAGCCCAAAGCCAGTTGGAACCGCGTGTGGTTACAGCCTGAGGTGCCTGAGCGAATGCAATGACCTCTGCAACTTTCGACTGCTCTGGGTTCGACACGAAGGATGCCGCGATCGTGGCATCAATCCACATACCGCATTTGCCTTCGTTGATCAGCGCCAGAATCTCGTTGAACGAGTTACCAGCAGACCCTGGAGGACCGTAGTTGGTCAGCAAGTCAACGTAGAAGCTTACGGCATGGTTCCATGCTGGGCTATCCAGCGCAGGTGTCCAGTCCATGTTGAACCATTGTGCACCAAAGCTGTTTGCCATGGTGGACAGGAACGCCATGTTGTCGCCCCAGCCTGGCTTACCGCGCAGACAGATGCCGTAGACGCCTGCGTCCTTGTCGGTCATAGCCGCTGCGGCGTCTTGGATGTGGCCCCAGCTTGGATTGTCCGGCATGGTCATGCCAGAAGCATCCATCAGATCCTTGCGGTACATGATCATGGACGATTCACCGTAGAACGGTGCTGCATAAAGCTTGCCATCATGCGACAAACCATTGCGCATTGCTGGCAATACGTCGTCGACATCATAGTCAGCGCCGAATTCCAATGCCTGCAACCAGCCTCTTTCACCCCAGATCGGCGCTTCGTACATGCCGATGGTCATGATGTCGAACTGGCCACCTTTGGTGGTGATGTCCGTGGTGACGCGGCTGCGAAGTGTGCCCTCGTCAAGCGTAACCCAGTTTACAGTGATGTCAGGATTTGCCTCTTCGAATGCAGGTGTTAGTTTCTGCATTTCGATCATGTGGCCGTTGTTAACCGTTGCGATGGT
>JBLIGH010000023.1:0-16617 GCA_047636855.1 Pseudorhodobacter sp. | reverse complement strand
AGTCCGAGTTTGAACGGCTCCGCGCGCTGGTAACGCAGAAAAAGGCCGAGATTGCAGCGCTCAACGACGAGGCCAATGCCGAGGATGCCCGGCTGCGCGACCTGTTGCTGACCATCCCGAACCTGCCGCATGCCGATACGCCCGATGGCCGCGACGAAGCCGATAACGTCGAGATCCGCCGTTGGGGCACGCCGCGCGCCCCAAGTTTTCAGGCGCTAGAGCATTTTCAGATCCCCGCCGCGATTCCCGGCATGGATTTCGCCACAGCCGCCAAGCTGTCTGGCAGCCGCTTTGTCGTGCTCAAAGGTGCGACTGTTCGGGTGCACCGCGCCTTGGCGCAATTCATGCTCGACACCCATGTCGACGAACATGGGCTGCAAGAAACCTGGACCCCGGTTCTGGTCAAGGAAGAGGCGATGTATGGCACCAATCAGCTGCCGAAATTCGCCGAAGACAGCTATCAGACCACCAATGGTTGGTGGCTGATCCCAACCTCGGAAGTCACGCTGACCAACACGGTTGCGGGCGACACCCTAGAGGCTGCGGCGTTGCCGATCCGCATGACCGCGCATTCGCAATGCTTCCGCTCCGAGGCCGGATCTGCGGGGCGCGACACCAGCGGCATGCTGCGCCAGCATCAGTTCGAGAAGGTCGAGATGGTCTCGATCACCACGCCCGAAACCTCGATGGCGGAACATGACCGGATGACAGGTTGCGCCGAAGCGATCTTGCAAAAGCTGGGCCTGCCCTACCGCGTTGTGGTGCTTTGTGCCGGCGATATGGGATTTGGCGCGACAAAAACCCATGATCTAGAGGTTTGGCTGCCGGGGCAAAACACCTACCGCGAGATCAGCTCTGTCTCGGTTTGTGGTGATTTTCAGGCACGCCGGATGAATGCGCGCTACAAGCCTGCGGGCGGGGCCAAGCCGGAATTTGTGCACACGCTGAACGGGTCGGGTCTGGCGGTGGGGCGCACGTTGATTGCCGTGCTGGAGAATGGCCAGCAGGCCGATGGCTCGGTTGAACTACCAGAGGTGTTGCACCCCTATCTAGGTGGCAAAACGATGATTTCCGCACAAGGCCAGCTGGTTTAACCGACCCGCGCCAATATCCGAATACCCAAAGCTGGGATGCTCAGTCCCGGCTGTAACCCACGCCGGGCGAAACCATGCCTGACGCTGCGAGCAAGCCCGCCAAGGGTGCTATGATCTGCATTTCTGTCGCCGACGTTTCGGCGTAAGCGATCACATGTTTTGCCGAAATCAACCTGTCAAAGCTTGCGTCTGACGGCGGCAGCTCAGCTTCCCAAGATGACTTTTACGTAATTTTTCGTCTCTTTGAAGGGTGGGATGCCTGCATGTTTTTCAACGGCCCCAGGACCTGCGTTATAGGCGGCAAGCGCCAAACGCCAGCTGCCGAACTTGTCGTACATCGCGCGCAAAAACCGTGCGCCACCTTCCAGGTTTTGTCGCGGGTCATGCGGGTCAACACCAAGCGTGCGGGCGGTTGCGGGCATCAACTGCGCCAAGCCAATCGCCCCAGCGGATGACACCGCAGACGGGTTCCAACCCGACTCTTGCTGCACAAGCCGCAGGAATAAATTCTCGGGCACGCCATGTTTCTGGGCTGCGGCCTTGGCGATGGCCAGATATTCGCCTCTGTATTTGCCCCGATATGCCGGTGCAGAATCGGATACCGCTGCTTTCTTGGAAGCAGGCGCCAAGCGGATTGAGGCCGAATATTGCTTTGCAACCCGCGTGTCCAACAAGCGGGTCTGAGATTTAAACATCGCCGCGCGGGATTTCGATCCGCCCTGCAAAACCAAGCCTTCTGTATGCCCAGCACCAGCATAGCAAATCGCAGCCGCACAGGCCGCCCCGATCAGTCGCCGCATCCCATTGCCCAATCTTTCCCATCACACTGCCGAAGACTATAGGGAAAACTTTTCGTTAAGCTAGTCTCGTTTGCGAGATCGCTTGTGTGATTCGGCAAGGCTCTGCCGATCTGAACCCGAAAAAGGAGACTGCAGCGCGGTTGCGGCGCGCGGTTGGCAGTTATATAGCGAATATTAACCTGTGACGGCAAAACTGCCGATAATCAGGGTTAATAGAATCATCTGCCAACATGGCAGAACACATTTCAAGGGGGGCCGAATGGCTGGGTCGGTTAACAAAGTAATTCTCATCGGCAATTTGGGTCGCGACCCCGAAGTGCGCAGTTTTCCCAATGGTGGAAAAGTCGTGAACCTTCGGATCGCCACATCAGAAACCTGGCGCGACAAAGCCAGTGGCGAGCGTCGTGAGCGGACCGAATGGCATCAGGTGTCGATCTTTTCCGAACCGGTGGGCCGCATCGCGGAACAATATTTGCGCAAAGGGTCCAAGGTTTACATCGAAGGCCAGTTGGAAACCCGCAAATGGCAGGACCAATCCGGCGCAGATCGCTATTCGACCGAAGTTGTGCTGCGCCCCTTCACTGGGCAGTTAACCTTGTTGGATGGTCGTAGCGACGGGAACGCAGGCGGTGGTTCAAGCACTGGCTCTGATAGCGGCTACCCCGAGACTGGCGGCTATGAAGGCGGATCGTCCGGGGGCGGTGGTGGTGGTGCTAGCAGCAGCGGTGGCGGATACAACCGTGGCGGGGCACCTGCTGGCGGTGGCCGTTCCGATATGGATGATGAAATCCCGTTCTGATCGCGTTTTGAATTGCAAGACTTGCCCAAACCTCGCCCCTCAAACGGCGAGGTTTTCGCTTTGAAAGGGCCACTGACTGACATGTGTTTTTGCTGCTCTGGACGCGCGCTGCGTAATTCCCTATATATTCACTCAGAATAACCCGTGAGGCAAAAATGAGCATTCCGCAGGACAGAATAGAGGGCACCCCTCTTATCAAGCCATCCACCACCGAACACCCGATGTATGATCAGGTGGTCGATGCCTGCCGTACGGTGTTTGACCCGGAAATTCCGGTGAATATTTATGACCTCGGCCTAATCTATACCATTGAAATATCGCCCGAGAATGAGATCGAGATTATAATGACCCTGACAGCGCCAGGCTGTCCTGTCGCAGGCGAAATGCCCGGCTGGGTCTCGGATGCCGTGGAATCCGTGGCCGGTGTGAAACAGGTCGAAGTCGGCATGACCTTTGATCCGCCTTGGGGCATGGATATGATGTCTGACGAAGCGCGGCTTGAACTGGGGTTCATGTAGGGACCGCGTAAAACGCCTGTCATCAAAGCGTCGGACATCTGTTGCAGAACCGTTGCAAATATCCCCCAGAGTTTGCGCCAGTCAACAACTTGAGGGTTTCCAAATGTCCGCGATTCGTACGCTTTTATCCTGCGCCTTGTTTATGGGCGCGTCGGCCGCTGCCGCAGAAGAAGACTACCTAAGCTATGGCCCGCGCCCGGCCTATCTGATCAGCAAAATGGCCGAAGGCCCGCTGCGCGACAAGCTTCAGTCTTGCCTGTCGCAAACCCCATCGCGCAGCTTGTTTTCCATCGGCCACCGCGGTGCACCTTTGCAATTCCCCGAACATACCGTCGCCTCCAACCGGGCTGCCGCACAGATGGGCGCAGGCATTCTGGAATGCGACGTCACTTTCACCGCCGATCAAGAATTGGTCTGCCGTCACGCGCAAAATGACCTGCACACCACGACAAATATTGTCACCACGGCGCTTGGCGACAAATGCACCGCCCCCTTTACGCCTGCCGCTGGTGGCGTTGCCGCTTCTGCCGAATGCCGCACGTCAGATCTGACGCTGACCGAGTTCAAAACGCTGCAACCCAAGATGGACGCCTCCGACAAAACCGCCACAACGCCAGCGGCTTACCTTGGCGGCATCGCTGGCTTTCGAACCGATCTTTACACGCAAGACGCAGGGTTGATGACCCATGCAGAATCGATCCAACTGTTCCGCGCGCTGGGGGCCAAATTCACCCCTGAGCTTAAATCCCCTTCGGTCGAGATGCCCTTTAACGGCTTCACCCAAGAGGCTTATGCGCAAAAGATGATCGACGAATACAAGGCCGCCGGCGTGCCAGCCGCTGATGTTTGGGCCCAAAGCTTCAACCTTGATGACATCTTGTACTGGATCAATAACGAGCCCGAATTCGGCGCGCAGGCCGTCTATCTGGACGACCGCTATGAAGTGCCAGAGGGCAATGGCGGCCTGATTGACCCGATGAATGCCACCACATTCCAGCCCTCAATGCCGGAACTGGCCGATATGGGCGTGAAATACGTCGCCCCGCCGCTGTGGATGCTGGTGACGCTGGATGCAGCCGGCAAGATCGTGCCCTCAACCTATGCGATTGAGGCCAAAGCGGCAGGTCTGAACATCATCACCTGGTCGCTGGAACGCGCAGGCCCGCTGCACGCCGGCGGTGGTTGGTATTTCCAATCGATCAAAGAGGCCGTGACCAATGACGGCGCAATGTACGAGCTGGTCGACGTGCTGGCGCAAGACGTTGGCGTGAAGGGCATTTTCTCTGACTGGCCCGCAACGGTGACCTATTACGCCAATTGCATGGGCCTTTGAGGCGCCAAAATGAACCGCAGGGACGGCGCATAATTGTGCCGCCCCTGCCGCTTCGGATCACAAATCAGTACAGCCCCTTGAGCCATTGCGCCGAAAATCCTATATTGATTTTAGAACGATAAAGGACACGCCCCCATGTTCGGCATTCCCGGAAAAGCTGCTGTTACCCTGACCCCTTCTGCGACCAAGCAAATCGCACGGCTAATGGCCCAAAAAGGCTCTAGCGGTCTGCGCATTGGTGTGAAAAAGGGCGGCTGTGCGGGGATGGAATACACGATGGATTACGTGTCCGAAGTGAACCCGATGGACGAGACAGTCGAGCAAGACGGCGCACGGGTGATGATTGCACCGATGGCGCAGATGTTCTTGATCGGCACCGAGATTGATTATGAGACCACCCTGCTGGAGGCGGGTTTCAAGTTTCGCAACCCCAACGTCTCTGAGGCCTGCGGTTGCGGCGAGTCTATCAAATTCAAAGACGCCTGAAGCCGTTCCCTTTCGCTCTGTTTTGCGCTAACTCTATGCAAAATGCATTGGGAGAATGGCATGCGCAAACTGGCCGCTGGCAATTGGAAAATGAACGGAACCTCTGACGAGCTAGCAGAGGTCAGCGCCTTGATTGCGGCCCATCCCGCGCCGGTTTGCGAAGCCCTGTTGTGTCCACCCGCAACGCTTTTGTCGCGCATGTCCGATATTGCGGCGGGGTCGCAACTGGCGGTCGGCGGGCAGGATTGCCACCCCAAAACCACAGGCGCCCATACCGGCGATATCTCTGCCGAAATGTTGAAAGATGCAGGCGCTACGCATGTGATCTTGGGCCATTCAGAGCGCCGCGCCGATCACGGCGAAACCGATCTGATGGTTCGCGCCAAGACCGTGGCAGCCTTGGCCGCTGGCCTGACCTGTCTGGTCTGTGTCGGCGAAACCGAAGCCGAGCGTGACGCGGGCCAAACGTTGCAGGTGATTGGCACACAGCTGGACGGCTCCTTGCCTGCGACGCTGACCGGGGCACCCGATGCTTTGGTCATCGCCTATGAACCGGTCTGGGCCATCGGCACTGGGCGTACCCCGACTTTGACCGAAATAGCCGAGGTTCATGCCTTTATCCGCGCCCGTCTGAGCGCGCGGTTCGGCCCTGCAGCACTGGCGATGCGCTTGCTTTACGGCGGCTCTGTCAAACCCGCAAACGCGGTCGAGATTTTTGCATTGGCCAATGTTGACGGCGCATTGGTCGGCGGGGCGAGCCTGAAGGCCCGTGATTTTGGCGCAATTATTGCAGCCCTCAGCGCAAGTTAACCCAAGTCCAGTACCCCCGCCGGCTTTAGCCCCGTTGCGATTGGCCATTGGTTACGGTGCATCCCGGCCTTGCAAACAAAGCCAAGCCCTGCAGTTTTGCGCCGACATCAGGTCACGCGAACTTTGGCAAATAGAGCGTCAACCCGACGCCTTTAACTTGCGATCCAAAACCGCGATACCTTTAAGATCACAGGCGCTTGGTCATCCAGATCAGCGCCCTTGCAAGGGTTTTGGCAAACCCGCAGGGCAGCGCCCCCCCCCAAGCTATGGGGGCGATCTTGCGCTTTGCCTTTGCCGACATCAAGAACTAGACTGACGCTGCCTTAGCCGCAATTTCGACCTGAAAGCGCTCCCTTGATCCACAGCTTGACCCAATCGCCCAACGCGCCCGATTTCGTGCAAAACCCCTACCCGTTTTACGACCGCGCCCGCGCGCTGGGGCCGTTTTTCCATTGGCACGATTATGGCATGACCTGTGCCACCTCCTTTGCGGCAATCAATGCAATCTTGCGCGATCCCCGTTTTGGTCGCGAAGTGCCGCTTGAAAAACGCATAACCCCGTCTGCACCGTTGGCACCGTTCTACGCGGTCGAAGATCACTCGATGTTGGAGCTGGAGCCGCCGCGCCATACCAGGTTGCGCGGGCTGGTGATGCGGGCTTTCACCTCGCGCCGGATCAATGGGCTTGGCCCCGAAATCGCGGCACTGTCGCACCAACTGATCGACGCTTTCCCGCAAGGTGAATTTGACCTGCTCGGTCATTTTGGCCAACATCTGCCTGTGATCATCATCGCGCGCCTGCTGGGTGTGCCCGAGGCAATGGCGCCAAAATTGCTGATCTGGTCCAATGCCATGGTCAAGATGTATGTGGCCGGGCGCAGCCGCAAGACAGAACTGGCTGCGGCACAAGCCGCCAGCGATTTCAGCACCTTCTTGCGCAGCTATATCGATGAACGCCGCGCGCAGCCCGCCGATGACCTCATCACGCATTTGATCGCCGCCGAAGAAGCCGGCGAAAAGCTGTCGACCGAGGAACTTATCTCGACCTGTATCTTGCTGCTCAATGCCGGGCACGAGGCGACGGTCCATACAATCGGTAATGGCGTCAAGGCCTTACTGGAAACCGGCACACAGATCAGCGCGGCCCCCATCGAGCAGGTGGTAGAGGAAATCATCCGCTTCGACCCGCCGCTGCATATGTTCACGCGCCATGCCTACGAAGATATCGATGTGATGGGCCGGATCATCGAAAAAGGCAGTGAAATCGGGTTGTTGCTGGCGGCGGGCAATCGTGACCCCGGGGCCTATGCTGCACCGCAGGTGTTCAACCCGATGCGCCCTGCGAAAGCCAGTCTCAGCTTTGGGGCTGGGTTGCATTTTTGCGTCGGTGCCCCTTTGGCCAGGCTTGAATTGCAAATAGCCTTGCCAATCTTGTTCGCACGCCTGCCTAAATTACACCTCACACACGCCCCCGAATATGCAGACCTCTATCATTTCCACGGGCTGCAAAGCTTGAAGGTTTCGGCCTAAAGCCTTTCCTTCTTTTCGGTCGAAATATCCCCGAGGGTGAGTTTGCCAAAAGGCCAGGAACGGGGCCCGTCAGACAACTTCCCTCAAACAGGTAAAACCGTCGTCGCCTTGATCTCTTCCATCGACAGCAAAGCCGTCACATTGAAAATCCGCACTTCCGAAATCAGGGCTTGATAGAAAATGTCATAGGCCCGCGCATTTTTCACCCGGACCTTCAAAATATAGTCGATATCCCCCGCCAGCCGGTGCGCCTCCATCACTTCCGGGCGATCGCGCAGGGTGCGCAAAAACTTCGCTTGCCAGTCAGCCTCATGTTCCGAAGTGCGGATCAAAACAAAGAAACAGGCCTCCAGCCCAAGGGCCTCGGCATCCAACAAAACCGTCTGGCGCAAGATCACCCCGGCCTCCTTCATCCGCTTGATCCGATTCCAGACTGGCGTCTTCGAAGACCCTATTTTTTTGGCAATTTCGTCCAATGATTGCGCCGCATCCGCCTGAAGTTCCGCAAGGATTTTCCGGTCAATCTCATCCAATCGGGCAGCCATTCACCAATACTCCTGTTGCGTGGAACCCTGTTCCAATTCACCCCAGTATCGGAACAAACTTCCTTTTCTGCAAGGTGATATGGCGTAAACATGGGAAAATATCCTATATTGAGGATAGAAATCAATGGAAACCCGATGACCTATCTGCCCTCACATTCCATCCCAGTCAGTTTTGTCGGTGCCGGTCCGGGCGCTGCGGCCCATCTGACGCTGGGCGCTTATCAGGCGCTGCAAGCGGCACAGGTTGTCATCCATGACCGTTTGGTCGGGCCAGAAGTGCTTGCGCTGATCCCTGCGCATGTCACGCTGATCGATATGGGCAAAATCGGCTTTGGCCCCTCAACCGCGCAATCCGATATCAATGCGACTTTGGTTGCACAGGCGCTGACCGGCAAGCGGGTTGTGCGCCTGAAAGGCGGCGATTGCGGCATTTTCGGGCGGCTCGACGAAGAAATCGAGGCGCTAGAGGCCGCGGGGCTTGGCTTTACCATCGTGCCGGGCCTGACCTCGGCTGCGGTGGCTGCGGCCACTATCGGCCAATCGCTGACCCGCCGGGGCCGCAACAAAGCCTTGCGGATCGTGACCGGGCACGACATGGCCGGTTTTGCCGATCAAGATTGGCGCGGCATGGCCACAGGGTCCGAGGTTACCGCGATCTATATGGGCAAAAAGTCTGCACGTTTCCTGCAGGGTCGTTTGATGATGCACGGCGCGGATGGCGCAACACCCGTCACTATCGTCGCCAATGTTTCGCGCCCTGATCAGCAGATTATCGCGGCGACCTTGGCAAACCTGCCCCAAGCCATCGAGGCCGCCAATGGCCCCGCGATCTTGCTTTATGGTCTCGCCCCGCGCGCGGCCCAACACAGAATTTCTCAATTAGAGGAGGCCATGGCATGAGCCGCGCCTTTACCCCAAAAGTCGTCACCGCCAATGCTTTGATCGAAGGCGATGTCATCTATCTGACCGCCAACGACATCTGGACCCGGTTGCATCACGAGGCCGAGTTGATTGATGACGAGGCCCATGCGCAGTTGCGTTTGCTGCATGCGCAATCCCAGCCGCGCATCGCCGTGGGCGCTTATCTTGCAGATGCCCGTCAGGGTGAAAACGGCCCCGAGCCGGTGCATTTCCGCGAAGCGTTCCGCACGCGCGGCCCGTCCAACTACGCCCATGGCAAACAAGTGGAGCAGCTTCATGTATAAGTATAACGACTTTGACGAGGCTTTCGTCCGCGCCCGCACCGCACAATTCGCGCATCAGGTCGAGCGTCGTCTTGACGGCGCGCTGACCGAGGACGAGTTCAAACCCTTCCGCCTGATGAACGGTGTTTATCTGCAATTGCACGCCTATATGCTGCGCGTCGCGATTCCTTATGGCACGATCAACCCGCATCAGATGCGCCAGTTGGCCCAAATCGCCGACACCTATGACAAGGGGTACGGTCATTTCACCACACGGCAGAATATCCAGTTTAACTGGCCGAAACTGCCCGATATTCCATCGATCCTTTCGGATCTGGCGGATGTGGAAATGCATGCGATCCAGACCTCGGGCAATACGGTACGCAACGTTACCGCCGACCATTTCGCAGGGGCCGCAGCCGACGAGATCGAAGACCCGCGCCCGGTTGCCGAATTGCTGCGGCAATGGTCGACCGATCACCCGGAATTCCAGTTCCTGCCGCGCAAGTTCAAGATCGCCATCACCGGCAGCCCGAATGACCGCGCTGTGACCAAAGCGCATGATATCGGCCTGCGTATGCTGCGCAATGAAGCGGGCGAGCCCGGCTTTGAAGTGATGGTCGGCGGCGGACTTGGCCGCTCGCCTTTCGTTGGCGTCACGGTCCGTGATTTCTTACCCAAAGCCGACCTGCTGCCCTATGTCGAGGCCGTGCTGAGTGTTTATAACATGCTGGGCCGCCGCGATAATAAGTACAAAGCCCGCATCAAGATCACCATTCATGAGACCGGCAAAGAAGAGCTGTCGCGCCTGATCGAAGAGCGCTTCGAAGAGCTTCGCCCATCGTTCAGCGGTCAAGATCAAGTGCAATTGGCGCAGATCGAGACCGCCTTTACGCCGCCTGTCTTCAAGCAGGCCGATACTGGTGGCTATGATGCCTTCTACAAAGCCGACCCAGTGTTCCGCGCTTGGGCCGACACCAACCTCGCAGACCACCGCAACCCGGATTACCGGATCGTTACCATCAGCCTTAAGGCGCATGGTGCGACACCGGGTGATGCAACCAGCGCCCAAATGCGCCTGATTGCGGATCTGTCCGAAAGCCACGGCCATTCAGAGATTCGCATCAGCCACGAGCAAAATGTCATCCTGCCCCATGTGCATAAATCCGATCTGCCCGCCCTGCATGCCGCCCTGCGTGGCACCGGGCTGGACACCGCCAATGTCGGCCTGATTTCGGATATCATCGCCTGCCCCGGCATGGATTATTGCGCGCTGGCCACGGCCCGCTCGATCCCGGTGGCGCAGCAAATCGCCCTGCGGTTTGACGAGCTTAAGCTGGAGCATGATATCGGCCCGCTGAAGATCAAAATCTCGGGCTGCATCAATGCTTGCGGGCATCACCATGTCGGCCATATCGGCATTCTGGGCCTCGACCGCGCTGGCGTCGAAAACTACCAGATCACTTTGGGCGGTGACGGCACCGAAACGGCTGTGATCGGTGAACGCGCAGGCCCCGGCTTTGCCTATGACGAGATTGTCCCCGCCATCGAACGCCTTATCGCCGCTTACCTTGAGCTGCGTGAGGACCGCGCGGAAACCTTCTTGCAAACTTACCGCCGCCTTGGCCTCGCACCGTTTAAATCGGCGCTTTATGATGCGGAAAGCGCGCGCGATGCTGCTTGACCGCCAATTCGCGCCAGTGTCAGAACGCGTTGCGGACTTAAACTCCCGTTACCGTCACCATGGCGCGACGGCGGTTTTGGAGCATGCCCTGCGCGACCGCGATGTCGGGCGGGTGGCACTTGTGTCCAGTTTCGGTGCTGAATCGGTAGTGCTGCTGCATTTGTTATCCGTGGTATCGCCACATACCCCGGTGCTGTTCTTGGATACGCAAATGCTGTTCGCCGAGACGATCGGCTATCAGCAAGAGTTGGCGCAGAAGCTTTATCTGACCGATATCCGTCGTCTCAGCCCAGCCCCGGCAAAGCTGGCGATGGAAGACCCGGACGGCACGCTGCATCAGTACAACACCGATTCTTGCTGTGCGCTGCGCAAGACAGACGTGTTGGAAACCGCGCTTACGGGGTTCGATTCCTGGATCACCGGGCGCAAACGCTACCAAAGTGGCACCCGGGCCGCGGTCGAGTTTTTCGAGGCCGATGGCGAGAGCCGCCTCAAGATCAATCCTTTGGCGCATTGGGGCCGCGACGATCTGGAAGAATACATGGTCAACAACCGCCTGCACCGGCATCCGCTGGTGGCGCAAGGCTATCCCAGCATCGGTTGCGCGCCGTGCACAAGCCCCGTGGCAGAGGGCGAAGACCCGCGAGCAGGGCGTTGGCGCGGCTCAGAAAAAACCGAATGTGGCATTCATTTCATCGACGGAAAAATGGTCCGTATCAAACAGGAGACCGCAGCATGAGCGTTATTATCACCGATGACGGCTTTTCCACAGAAGCGTCGATCCCGGCCTATACCAACCTGTCGCAGTTGCCGTTCCACGAGGGCGCGCTGGATTTGGCGAACACTGATGATCCAACCGTGCTCGCCCCATATCTGGTCGATATTCGTATGATCCGCATCGATTTTCCCAGCTTTTCGGATGGTCGTGGCTTCACCCTCGCGCGCCGACTGCGGATGATGGGCTTCAAAGGTCGGCTGCGGGCACGGGGCCATGTTCTGGCGGACCAATACGCCATGGCCCGCAGGGTCGGTTTTGACGAAATTGAAATCAGCGATGCGCTTGCACAGCGCCAGCCACAGGACCAATGGTTGTTCCGGGCGGCGTGGCAAGACCATGACCATCAGTCGCGCTTGAAGGCCTGAGCACAGGCTTCCTTTCGCTCAATCATGTATGTATACAAACGAAAAGTAATCATGACGGAAATCCTCCCCGTGGACAAATCCACAGCAAAAGCCGCCCTGCCCGATGCCCAAACCGTAACTTCGGTTCAACATTGGACAGATCGTTTGTTTTCATTCCGAGTGACGCGACCGAAAACGCTGCGCTTCCGCTCGGGCGAATTCGTGATGATCGGGTTGATGGGCGATAACGGCAAACCATTGCTACGCGCCTATTCCATCGCCTCGCCCAATTGGGATGAGGAATTGGAGTTTTATTCGATCAAAGTGCCGGACGGGCCACTGACCAGCAAGTTGCAGCATATCAAAGTGGGCGATGAAATCATCCTGCGCCCCAAGCCGGTTGGCACCTTGGTCCATGACGCATTGATGCCGGGCAAGCGTATCTGGTTCTTGGCGACGGGCACAGGGTTTGCACCCTTTGCCTCGCTGATGCGCGACCCGGAAACCTACGAGAAATATGATCAGGTCATCATGATGCACACCTGCCGCGATGTAGCAGAGCTGGAATATGGCCGCAAACTGATCGAAGACCTGAAAAATGACGAGCTGATCGGCGAATTGGTCGAGGGCAAGCTGCTGTACTACCCAACCACGACCCGCGAGCAAAGCCCGTTCATGGGCCGGATCACCGACAATCTGGCATCCGGAAAAGTCTTTGCCGATCTGGACTTGCCGGCGATGGATGCCGCGAATGACCGCGCAATGGTTTGCGGCTCGCTGGACTTCAACAAAGATGTGAAAGCTGTGCTGGAAGGGTTTGGGCTGCGCGAAGGCGCCAATTCAGACCCGAAGGAATATGTCGTTGAAAAGGCCTTCGTCGGATAAAATCTGATGTTGAAACGAGCTTTGATTGGCACCAATTGCTACCGTGATTGAAGCGCGGCTTTGCACTGCATCAGATCCGGGTCTGGCGACGATTTCGGTGTTTGAAATTTGGCAGTCGGGTCATGTTAGGCAAACCTTTGCGACCGCAAATCAGTGACGGTCTTTGCCAACCGACAAGATATGAAAAAGCCGCGCAGATTACTCTGCGCGGCTTTTTAAGGGTTAAGGGGATCAAAGGCCCAATGCGGCTTTAACCTGATCCAGCGCGCCTTGCAGCAAAAGCGGGTTGGCTGAAGCTGCGCTAACCGCCGACTTCAACGTCGTTTTGACGGCATCATCCAAAGGCGATGCGTCAATCAATGCTGCAACCCTAACAGAATCGAAGTTGTCGGCATCCAACAACTGGCTTGGGTCCAGCGCGTCAGCAGCTGCGGTCGTCGCATCTGCGGCAGCGGCTGCAGCGTCGGCTGCGGCTTGTTCCGCAGCGTCAGCAACGGCTTTTGCCTCGGCTTCAACCTTGGCGGCTTCTTCAGCGGCTACCAGGCTGGCTTCTTCGGCAGCTTTCGCTGCGGCCTCTTCGGCGGCTTTCACTTCTTCAGTTGTGCTGTTTGCGGCCTCTGTGGCGGCATCTTCAGCCGCTTTTGCCGCTTCTGCAGCGGCCTCTTCCAAAGCTTTGGCTTCCTCAGCGACCTTCAAAGCGGCTTCTTCGGCGGCTGCCGCTGCGGCAGTCTCGGCGGCTTGGGCTTCTTCAGCGGCTTTGGCGGCAACTTCTTCGGCAGCAGCTTCAGCAGCTTTGATTTCTTCCGAAGCTTTCATTGCCGCTTCTTCAGCGGCCTTTTGTGCCGGAACATAACTTAGCTGATAATAGCCAAGACCAGCAGCGACAACAACGGCCGCACCCAAAAGTACACTCTTATTCATAATAGATTCTCCAAAAGACCGCCCTGAATTGCGGTCGCGGCGCTTTAATGACAGAAACGCCCGTCTTTGGAAAGAGTTCTGCCGCATTGCAGCGCATTCCGGGCTATGATCTGCCGATTGTGGTTGAACAACACAGCGCCCGGGTCTATTTTACGCGCCATGGGCGTTGAGGCGTCCAGTTTTTTCACGACAGAAGGAAGTCAACCATAGCCCGCAGACCTCACAACGCCCCGCCGCAACGCGATACGGGCCCCCGTGTTAACGAACGCATCCACAGCCAAGAGATTCGCCTAATCGGCGCGGATGGCGAAAATGTTGGCGTGGTCACACCTGCGCGCGCAATGGCCATGGCTGCGGAAGCCGGGTTAGATCTGGTCGAGATTTCGCCGAACGCGGAACCGCCAGTTTGCAAAATCATGGATTTCGGTAAGTTCAAATATGAGCAGCAAAAGCGCGAGGCAGAAGCCCGCAAGAAGCAGCACATCATTGAGATCAAGGAAATCAAGTTTCGTCCAGGCACAGATACGCATGACTATGACGTCAAGATGCGCTCCGTTCTGAAATTCCTGGGCGAAGGCGATAAGGTAAAAGTCACGCTGCGCTTTCGCGGTCGCGAGATGGCGCACCAACAGCTTGGCCTAGAGCTTTTGAACCGCGTCGCAGATGATGTGATTGCGGCAGAGGCTGGTAAGGTCGAATCCTTTCCAAGGCTGGAAGGCCGCCAAATGGTTATGATGATCGGCGCGCGCTAAAGCCGTTTCAATGCGGGGGGCCAAGGCTCCCCGTTTTTCACACCCCCGCTAAAATCACCAAACATTTGCACTGACGTTCCGCAGGCACGCTTCAGATTGATCTTGGCACCGCGGATATCGCCAGAAGCACGGCTTCGCCGCCTCACAAATCTCATCCCCCCTGTCTTAGCACCTGCGTTACATGGGCCATGATTGGCACGGCAATCATTGTCGGGGGTTTTGCGCCACGGTTCAGACCGACAGGCGCGCGATATCAATATGCCCCCCAGTGCGCGCGCGACCGTTCCAGCCGATGGAGAATGCCGGGCTGTGCAACGCGGCCAGCAGGGCTGGATCATGTGTCAGGGTCAAAATCGCACAGCGGGCATCCGAGCCAATCCCCTTTTCCAGCCTTATGCCAATCCAGCGCCGTCCCGGGTATCTGCCTCGAATTCGCAACCGGTTATTGTGCCTCCTTTTTTTGCGAAAGCGGCTTATGCGGGATAGGTTTGCGCGGCTTTCAGACACAGATATATCAACCGCGTGGCATCGCCGCATCCGTCAGAATCCAATCGCGAAACTGCCGGAATGCGGCAATGTCCAAACTGCGCTTGGGATAGGTCAGCACATAGGGCGTGTCGCTGGTCATAGCGCGGTGCGACGCCAAACGCAGCGCACCGCTTTGCAAATCCCCCTGCACAAAGATATCCGGCACCAAGGCCAAGCCAAGCCCCGCCCGTGCCGCCGCCAACACCATGCCAAATTGCTCAAATCGCGCGCCCCGCAAAATTGTGATCGGGTCAAGCCCCGCGTTCAAGAACCAATCCAGCCACAGGTTTGGCCGGGTTGCCTGCTGCAACAACGGCAACTGCGCCAGATCATCGTCTTGCAACGCCCCGTCGGGCAGCAGGGTTGGGGCGGCGACCACCACCAGCCGCTCTTGCGCCAAAACATCCACCTCGGCCCCGCGCAAAGGCGGCTGCGCCCGTAAGATTGCCAAATCACGCGGATCACGCTCAAAATCCAACGGCGTCAGGGTCGCGGACATATCAAAGGTGACTTGCGGTGCAAGCGTCGCGAAACGCGACAGGCGCGGGATCAACCAAAGCGCTGAAAATGTGGGTAAAACTGCCAGTCGCAACACGTCGCGGTGGCCACCAAAGGACATCACCGTCAACGCCGCCCGGTCCAGATCGGCCAGCATCCGCGCAGCCTCGGGCAAAAGCGCGCGCCCAGCATCTGACAAAACCAACCTTTGCCGGATCCGGTGAAACAAAAGCACGCCCAGCCGCGCCTCCAGCGAAGTCAACGCACGGCTGACAGCACTTTGCGTCAAGCCCAGTGCTGCGGCCGCCCGCGTGGCTGTGCCCAAGCGCGCGGCCTGCACAAACGCCTGCAGCTCGGGTAATGTCGGGGTGTAGGCGTGGCGCATCATCCCCACTTGATGCGTTTTACGCATGAACCTGTAAAGCCATTTCATTTGAACCCGCGCGCCGAAACCGCTATCCCTTACGCCAAAGCCGCGCAGGAGAGACCGATGGATAAGCCCAAGTTGAAAGCCAAAGATGCCCCCGATCTGGGCCGTTTTGATTGGGAAGACCCGTTCCGCCTGAACGATCAGCTTTCCGACGAAGAGCGGATGCTGCGTGACGGTGCCCGCGCTTATGCGACTGAAAAGTTGCAACCGCGTGTTACAGCCGCTTTTCGCGAGGAACAAACCGACCCCGACATCTTCCGCGAGATGGGCGAAATGGGCCTGCTCGGCATTACGGTGCCCGAAGAATATGGTGGCCTTGGCGCGTCTTACGTCGCCTACGGCCTGGTCGCGCGCGAGGTTGAGCGGGTCGATAGCGGCTATCGCAGCATGATGTCGGTGCAATCCAGCCTCGTGATGTACCCGATCTATGCCTATGGGTCCGAGGCGCAGCGGCTGAAATACCTGCCGAAACTGGCCTCTGGCGAATGGATCGGCTGCTTTGGTCTGACCGAGCCTGACGCTGGTTCCGATCCCGCTGGCATGAAGACCCGTGCTGTGAAAACCGCAAATGGCTATGTGCTGAACGGCGCGAAAATGTGGATTTCCAATTCGCCCATCGCCGATGTGTTTGTGATTTGGGCCAAATCCGACGCGCATGGTGGCAAAATCCGTGGTTTTGTGTTGGACAAGGGCATGAA
>JBLIGH010000022.1:0-16620 GCA_047636855.1 Pseudorhodobacter sp. | reverse complement strand
TTTGTCTTTGGCGATCGCTTTCTCGCCCATATAAGCAAGGAAAGACCCCAGCGAGGCCCCCGCACCGGGCAAAATGCCCGCGACAAAGCCAATGCCAGAACCGCGCAGCATCGCACCCTTGGTCTCGTTCAGCGTTTTCCAAGGGATTGTGACCTTGCCCAACTTCACCCCAATAGCCGAGTTTTTGCCATGGGTCTCAATGAAATGGAACACTTCGGCGACGGCAAACAGGCCAACGATGGCAACCAGAAAATCGACACCGTCGAACAGATGCATATTGCCGAAGGTGAAGCGTGGCATATTGGTGGTTTGGTCAAGGCCCACCATCGCGATGCCAAGGCCCAAGCAAGCTGCCATCGCCGATTTGGCTTGGTTATTTGAACCCACACCACCCAGCGTGCAAAAGGCCAGCATATACAGGGCGAAATATTCCGCCGGGCCAAATTTGAACGCGACCCGCGCAAGCCAAGGCGCCATCAGCATCAGCCCGATGGTCGCCAGAAACGCGCCAACAAAAGACGCGACACCCGAGACGACAAGCGCATCGCCCGCTTTGCCTTGGCGCGCCATTGGATAGCCATCCAGCGTGGTCATCATTGCAGGCTCGTCGCCCGGAATGTTCAGCAGGATCGACGAGATCCGCCCGCCATACATCGCCCCGTAATAAACCGAGGTCAAAAGGACCAACGCCGAGATCGCGTCAAACCCCATCGAGAAAGAGATCGGGATCAACAAGGCAACCCCGTTGGACGGGCCAAGCCCCGGCAAAGCGCCGATGATGGTGCCGACAAAGCAGCCGACCACCGCCAGCATCAAAGTGTAAGGTGTCAGCGCGATGGAAAAGCCAAGCGCAAGATTAGAGAACAGATCCATGGGGGTATCCTTAGCCCATCAGGGCGGGGGGCAGGCCTTTGAGGCCAAGGCCGAGGACGAATTTGAACATAACGAAAAGCCCGATACCAAGGCCAACCCCGGTTAGGGCGGCAAGCTGTGGTTTGGGATTAATCTGATAAGACAGCACGCCCGACACCAAGATGGTGGGCAAAATAAAGCCCAAGGGCTTGATCATAAGGGCATAGGCAATAAGCACCCCAAGCGCCACGCAAAGGTTCAGCAAGGCCTTGCCCATCGGCCATTCGACATCGGGGTCGGGCCGCAAAACCATCATCAAGGCGCAAAGCATCGTCACGCAGCCGACCAAATAGGGGAAAATCCTAGGGCCGACGGGGTCCGAGAAAAAGCTGGAACGGATAGTCGTAGCGCTGAGGATATACCCCAGCGCTACAACGATCATGACCAGACCGAAAATCCGGTCACCACGCATTATTGAATGACCCCGATTTCCTTGGACAGGACAACCGTATCAGCGATCACGCCATCAACCCAAGACTGGAAGTCGCCGCCCACTTTGGTGAAGGGTGCAAGGCCATTTTCGGCCATCGCAGCTTGCCATTGCTCGCTTTCCGCTACGGCTTTCAGACGCTCGGCCCAGCCGTTAAAGGCCTCATCCGAGATGCCTTTTGGCACATAAAGCCCGCGCCAGTTCACAGAGACCACGTCAAAGCCTTGCTCGCGTGCAGTTGGGATATCTTCAAAACCGGGCACACGCTCTTCGGTCAAAACGGCCAATGCGCGCACATCACCAGAACGGATGAAGCCCACGATTTCGGACATGTCGCCGGTCATCGCCTGAGTAAAGCCACCGACGGTCTGAGTGACCGCATCCGCGCCGCCATCAACACTGATGTATTTGATCTTGGTGATATCAGTGAAACCCGCGGCCTTCATGATTTGCAGCGGTTTCATGTGGTCAAAACCACCAACAGCAGACCCACCCGCAAACGCGACAGAGCCGGGATCGGCTTTGATCGCCTCGACCATGTCGGTCAGGTTTTGGAACGGGCTGTCTTTGGCCACGACGATCACGCCGGGGTCAGCACCGATCGAGCCTACAAAACGCACTTGGTCAGCGGTGAAGCCAGCATAGGCATTTTGCGCCAGACGGGTTGTGGTTGCCGAAGAGGCCGCCACGAACAGGTCGGCATCATCGCTACGCTCGGTTACCACATGCGCGAAGGCCACGCCGCCGCCGCCGCCAGCCATGTTGGTCACCTGAACAGGTGTATCAACGGCCTTAATCTCGTACATGATGTTAGCAATTTGACGGCAGGTAAAGTCCCAGCCGCCGCCGGGGTTTGCCGGTGCGATACACTCTGCCGCGGATGCTACGCTGCCGGACATAAGTGTAATCATGGCGCTGGTGCCCAGCGCCGTCATAAGTGTCAATTTCATAAGTGTCCTCCCAGACAGTATGCTTGTGCAGGGCCGCGTCTCAGCACACCCCTTGCAAGGCCGACGATTCCCCCCCAAGCTGACACGAACCTGTCGCCAGCCGTGCTGGGACCGGAATAAATGGGGGAAACTGTGCGATTTTTGCTGGTCGAAGATAGCCCGGAGCTGGCGCGCTCGGTCCGTGATCTGTTGACGTTGGACGGGCACGGCGTCGATTGGGCCGCGACTTTGGCCGATGCGCAAGATTGCCTGAATGCCGCGCAATATGACCTTATTTTGCTGGATATCATGCTGCCTGACGGCGATGGTCGGCGGTTTTTGCAGGCGCAAAGACGGGCGGGTCACGACACGCCGGTGATTGTGATGACAGCGCGGGCGGCGGTGTCGGACCGGGTGGATGTGCTCGATAGCGGCGCGGATGATTACATCACCAAACCCTTTGACTTTGCCGAACTAGAGGCGCGGGTCCGGGCCGTTTTGCGCAGGCGTGGCGGGGCGGCACAAACGGTGCGCAGCTATGCTGATCTGTTGTTCAACCCGCTGACCGCGACCGTTACCATCCAAGGCGAGGCCCGCGATCTGCGCAATCGCGAGCTGCGTTTGTTCGAGATTTTACTGGCCGCACCGGACCGGATTTTCAGCAAAGACCAGCTGTGTGATCGGTTGTTTTCCTATGCCGAAACCGTCAGCGATAACGCGATCGAGGTCTATGTCGGGCGGTTGCGCAAAAAGCTTTCCGGATCGGCCGCGCGGATCGAGACGGTGCGCGGGCTTGGCTACAAGCTGACGACCGCCGCATGATGCGGGTTCGACTTCAGGCAGGCTCGCTGCGGGCGCGGCTGGTGTTGCAGCTGTTGGTTGTGGCCGCCGTATTGGCGGTGCTTTTGTACTACACCGTGCGCAGTACGGCGGACCGGGCGGCCGAGGCCACGCAGGACGCGATTTTGGGGGCTGCGACGACGTCGATCGCTGAACAGTTGCGCGCGACCGAGGAGGGGATCGAGGTTGATCTGGCCTATGCGACCTTTTCGATGCTGGGGGCTATTGGGCAAGACAGATTGTTCTACCGCATCGATATTGGTGCGGAAACTGTGACGGGTTACGAGGATTTGCCTTTGCCCGAAACACGGCCCGCTTCGCTTGCTGCGAGCTTCTTTACCGCGCCCTATCTGGATACCGAACTGCGCATCGCGGCGGTGTCGCGGTCGATGGTTGTGGGCAACAAGCAAGTGCCGGTCTTGGTTTTGATCGGCCAAACGCGGCTGGGGCAGGCCGCGATTGCCGGTGCTTTGGCCAATCGCGCCGCCTTGTTTGGCTTGGGTTTTTTCGTGCTGGCCGTGCCTCTAAGCCTTTTGTCGGCGGGCTCGATCTTCAACCCGATCAACCGTCTGGCAGAGGCGGTTGGTCGTCGCGGCCCCCGTGATCTGCGCGCCGTGCGCCACCCGACGCCGCGCGAATTGGCACCGTTGGTCGGCGCGCTGAATGGCTTTGTCGCGCGTCTGCGCGGGGCTTTGTCGCAAACGGAAACCTTCATTGCCGAGGCCGCACATCACATCCGCACACCGCTGTCGACGGTGCGCACCGAAGCCGAGATCGCCTTGCGCCAATCGTCGGACGAGGCGACGCGGGTCCGGCTGCGCTCGATGATCCGGGGGGTGGAGGAAAGCGCGCGTTCGGCCAGTCAGTTGTTGGATCATGCGATGGTTTTGTACCGGTCCGATCAGTTGGAAGCGGTGGATGTCGATCTGGTGCAAGTGGCGCGCACGGTCGCACGGGCCTTTGCGCCTACCGCCGAGTTAAAAGAGGTGGCGCTAATCGTGATCGGCGAAGACGCGCCCTTGCCAACGCGGGGCGACCCGTTGTTGATTGAGGCGGCGCTGCGCAATCTGGTGGATAATGCGATCAAATACTCGCCCGAGGAAACCGAGGTGACAATCGCCTTGACGCAAGACGCGGATGTGGTGCGGGTGCGGGTGTGCGATCAGGGGCGGGGGCTTTCGGGGGCTACGATGCAAGAATTGACGCGCCGGTTTTCGCGCGGGGGCAATGTGTCCGATGTGGTCGGCTCGGGACTGGGACTGACGATCGTGACCGAAGTCGTCGCGGCTTTGGGCGGGGATTTTACGCTGGAACAGCAAATGCAGGGGGGCACATGCGCCACATTATCATTGCCACGGCGTTAAGCTGTTGGGCCACGCTTTGCACCGCTTATGAGATTGAGGACACACGAGTTTTTGGCAAGGGCGCGACGCAGATAGCGGTTTTGTCCACCACCGATATTGATATTTTCGCCCCGGTGATCGAGGCCTTTTTGGAACGTCGCCCCGAATTGTCGCTGCATTATGTAGCGGCCTCCAGCCAAGAGGTGTTTCGCGCCATCCGCGATGAGGGCGCGCAGTTTGATTTGGTGATTTCGTCGGCGATGGATTTGCAGATGAAACTGGCCAATGACGGCTTTGCTGCCGCCGTCGCCTCGGCCCGTACTGCGGCCTTGCCGCCTTGGGCGCGTTGGCGTGACAGGTTGTTTGGCTTTGCGCTGGAGCCTGTGGTGCTTCTGGCCTCTAAGCAGGCGATGGTGGGGTTGGAGATGCCGCGCACCCGGCGCGATTTGATTGATTTGTTGCGGGCCAATCCTGATCGGTTCAACCGTCGGATCGCCACTTATGATCCGCATGTCTCGGGGGCCGGCTATTTATTTGCGACGCAGGATGCGCGCCAAACCGATGCTTTTTGGCGGCTGGCAGAGGTGATGGGGCGGTTGAATGCGCGGCTTTACTGCTGTTCAGCTGAGATGATAAATGCATTGGAAAACAACGACTTGGCCTTGGCTTATAATGTTGTGGGAAGCTATGCTGCGACGCGGTTGCAATCGTCGGACAATCTGGAAGTGATTGAGCTTGAAGATTTCACGGTGGCTTTGCTGCGCACGGCCTTTGTGCCGCGCAATGCGGTCAATGCAGGTTTGGGGTCGGAGCTGTTGGATTTCATGCTGGCTGGTGCGGACGGTCAGTCGATGACATCGGGTGGGACGGCCTCTTTGCCGCTGGATCAAGCGGCTTTGGCCTCGCATTTGCGGCCGATCCGGTTGGACCCGGGGCTATTGGTTTATTTGGACCGCATCAAGCGCGCGAATTTTCTGGGCGAATGGGATGCGGCGATGACCCAGCCTTAAGGCTGGTTTGGCGGGTAGGCAGGCGCGCGCTGCGATCCGTTCGTGTTGACAACCTTTGACGGTATCCACTCAAAAGGTCTGACAGCTGCCGGTCATTTTCGCGATTTTCTAGGCACGGCGGGCACATGGAGATTGAGCCTTTGGCCGTGGGTGTCGTTTTCGCCACCAGCTTGGCAGCGAAGATATGCGGATAAGGCGCGCATTTGTCGCGCGCTGTTCAAGGCTTGGGCGATTTGTTGGGCTTAGATCAAGGCCTCGCGCCGCCCCGGGATATTTTTGCACAGATGAGGCAGCGGGCGTTAGGGTTTGGGGGTTTTGCGGTATCCTGCCAAGAGCGCTGCGGCGACGATCAGGCTTGCGCCGATGAAAAGCGTGGGTGTGGGGATTTCAGCGAAAACGAAAAAGCCGACGCTGGTCGAGAGGATCAAGGAGATATAGCTAAGCGGGGCCAGCACGCCGGCATCGCCCCAAAAATGCGCCCGCATGAAGCAAAATTGAGCGCCTTGGGAAAACACGCCGATCATCAGCAGCAAGGGCCAATTGGGGCCCGGGTCTTGCCAAAACCAGAGTGCGGGCAGCGCGGTTATCAGCACCAGCCCGCCGGTTTGGTAAAGGATCATGGCAAGCGGGTCTTCGCCTCGCAAGCGGCGCAGGATGATGACGGCACCGGTCCCCGCACAGACCGCGATGCCAAGGGCGGCCAGCCCGGTGGGGCTGTCCAGATCGCCGGGGTTGACTGCGATGATGACGCCGATCAACCCAAGGCCGCCCGCTAGCCATTGCCGCGGGCGGATACTTTCACCCAAAAACGTCGCCGCTAGGGCCATCATCAGCAAAGGGCGCGTGAAATTAAGAGTGGAAAACAGTGCGAAAGGCAGGTGGGAGACGGCAAAAAACGTGCCGCTCATCGCGATGGTGGTCAGGCCCACGCGGATGGCCTGAAGGCCGGGACGGTCGAGGCGGGGCAAAGCCCCTATCCGGAGCAAGAACGGCAAGGTCAGCAGCAGCCCGACCAAGGCGCGGACGAATACAATCTGGATCACCGGCAGATCAAGGCCCAAAGCTTTGGCGATGGAAAGCGACCAGATGTTAAGGCTCATATCCATCAGCAGCCAGATTGCACCGCGCAGGTTATCGCGGGCAGGCCCGGTATCGGGGGCTGCTTGGGGTGGGGTCAGGCGCGGAAACAGCCCCATTCAGCGCCGCGGCGCTGTCAGATTGGCCATAAGGCGGAACGCACCGGGCACCAACGCCTCCATCTGCAAATGCAAGATCAGCGCGCAATGATGGTGCTGGCCACGGCCGATAGGGGCCGAAAGCAGCGCGCCCTGATGTGGCGCTTCATTCGGGTCCGCCATTTCCAGCAAGGGCTGATAGGCGGCATCCCAGCTTTTGGCAAAATAGAGGCCACGTTCCTTGACCCAGCCTTGCCAATCTTGCGGTGTGATGCGGTTGGGCGTGGTCAGCAGCGGGTGATCCGGGATCAGATGGCGCACAACGGCGGCCTCGTCCGTGACGCGGTACCGCAGCGAGGGTTTGCCGATTTCGAGCGGCGCAGGGGCAGTGGTCTGCGGGTCCCAATTGTCCCAAGGCCGGTGGTAGAGCGTCAGCAAGGTGCCGCCATTGCGGGTCCAGTCATGGATGGCGGGCATCAACGCAAGCAGGCCGGGCCGAAAGCGCAGCGCAAAAATGCCGATGACCAGCGTGTCGAAACCCGCCAAAGCCTCGGGGGTCAGGGCGGTATCGGGCAGCGTCGTGACATCGGCCCCCATCGCGCCAAGCCAATGATCGACGCGGTCATGACCGGCCCCGATATAGCCGATACGGGCCGGGGCGAGGGCAACCTTGGCGATGCGCAGGCGCAAGGTGGCGGGGGCTGCGCGCAGGCGCGGGCCGGTATGAGTGTGATCGATGTGGGTGACGGTCATGGCCGCTTCACCGGCGCAGGTTACGGGCAAAAGGTGCAAGCCCGGCTGCGGCGACGGCGCGATAAGCGCGGCGTTTGGCGTCAATGTCCAGCCTTCGGGTGGGGTGATCGTGGCCCCTTCGCTGAGCCGCAGGGCAATGGTCGCGGGGGCGGCACTGTTAACGAAGGCGGTGGCGGGGGTGATATGGGCCTCGACCTTTGGCAGCACCAGCAGGGCGCGCTCGGGGGGCAGCAGCACTGTGGCGTCTTGGCCGTCATAATGCAGGGTGAGGCGCGCGGCGATCGGGCCTTGCGGGCCATGCGCGTGGTAGATCGGCGGATAGGGATCGGCTGCGGGCGCCTCACTGGCCACGGTGATGCTGGCACTGTCACAGGCCCAGCCGGGCGGCAGTTGCCACGTGGCACGAACCGTTATGGCAGGGTTTGGGCAAAACCCTGCAAGGGTGGCGGCAACCTGTTCGCCGGGGCGGGCGTGATCTTGGTGCATGCGTGCATCCAGCCGGGTGCCAGAGGCGAGGAACAAAGCGCGACAAAGCTGCGCTTCGGTACGGTCCAATCGGTGCAGAACCTGGTCCCGTGCGGCCTGCGGACAGCTGACTTGCAAGGCACGCAGCAGGCTTAGCGCTTTGAAACCCTTGGACAGAACGGCATCGCAATCTGGGAATGCGGCGGCGGTATCTTGCAACGCGGCGTCAAGGTCGCGGGCCTCGGGCGTGCCGGGCAACAGATCGCCATAGCCCTTTGGCAAGTTGTCGGTCAGCGCACCCAAATCCGCGCCGACAAAGCTTTGCGCCAGATGCAAAGGCCAGCCCACCGGTTCCGCGCCGCCAACCCAGCGGCCCATGCCTTGCGTCGCGTGAAAGACGCGGCTTTGTTGGCCGATTTCAACCCATGTCCAACCCGAAACCGGCTCTCGCCCCGTGCCGGGGATCTGGACGGTTGCAGGCGGCGGCGGTTCGTCGTCATCATAGGCATCGCCCGCCCCGGACCAAGCGGGTAGGTACAGCTTGGCTATCTGCCAAGGGGCGCCGTCCGCTGCAAAACCGGGGTCAGCGGCGGCACTCATCGCCTCATGGGCGGCTTGGGTCATGGCGCGGTGATGGCCATGCTGGCCGGGAATATCCAGAAAAGTCGGGCACAAGATATCGGGGCGGTCAGCGCGGATCACCTCGACCAATCGCCGCAATGTAGGGGCGTGCCCCCATTTGCCAAGGGTCTCGACCCCGGATTTTGAAAACCCGAAATCGGTGATCGGGTCTTCGGGTGTGGTCGAAAGCCAATACATGCTTAGCCCCAGAACGTCCGAGGCGCGTTCCATTTCTGCGGTGCGCAACGTGCCAAGATCGGCGCCTGCCTCGCGTCCGATATCGTTTTGACCACCCTCGCCACGGGTCGAGCAGACATACGAGACCGAAAGCCCGTCGCGGTAAGTGAGTGCGGCCAGCATTCCCGACATTTCATCATCCGGATGTGCGCCCGAATTCATAAAGCGCACCAATCCGCGCAACGGTTGCAGCGCCCGCCACAGCAGCAGGGTTTGCGGGGCGGTGGTTTGGGCGTGAATGCGCGCGGCGTCGGACAGGGGCATAGGCGGCCTTTCGGGGCTAATCGGGCTGTGGGGCTGCGGTTGAATGGGCGTCCAGCCGGGGGGTCACGGTGTCGTGGATCACAAGGGCTGCACCGCCAAGTGCTGCGGTCAGCCGACCGGAGGTGCCGCGCATTACACGCGGATGGCTGCGCCCGACACGGCGGGCAACAGACCCGGGGGGCAGGGCCAGCCGTGCGATCAGAGTGTCCAGCAAGGCGTCGGGCAGCGCCCCGCCCAGAACGACGGCTTGCGGGTCAAACAGGTTTTCCAACAGACCAATCGCACGCGAAAGCGCCTCGGCTGCGGTATCGACCCATTCAGCAAGACCCGCATCGCCAACAGCCAAAAGCTGGCTGAGAAGCGCGTCTGTGCCGCGCGCATTGGCCGGCAAAAGCCCGCGCGCGATCAGATGGCGTTGCAGCGAAAAGCGGCTGACATATTGCTCGAGGCAGCCAAGATTGCCACAGTCACAAGGCAGACCGCCGGGATGAATGACGATATGCCCGACCTCACCCGCATTGCCAAAAGCGCCGCGCAGCGGGTGGCCTTGCGTCACAACGCCCAAGCCAAGACCCGAGCCGAAGTAAAGAAAGGCATAATTGCGCAAGCCTTGCGCTGCACCGCACATGCCTTCGGCGACCGCAGCGGCGGTCGCGTCTTTGTCCAGCAACACAGGCATGCCCAAAGCGGCCTCGGCCATGGACGCGGCACAGGCCGCGTCCCAGCCGGGCAAGACGGTTGCCCCGGCCGCACTAAGCCCTTCAACCCCAAATGGGCCGGGGATCACCAGACCCGCCCCCAGCAAGCGGGGATTGGCGGCCTCGATGCGGGCTTGTTCGGCAAGCTCTGCCATCCTTGCCAGCACGATTTTGGGTGCGGTGTCGGACAGCCGCTCTTGCCCGGTTGCCAAGATGCGCCCACCCAGATCGGTCAGCACCATGACCAACGCATCGGGCCGGACCTCAAACCCCAGCGCCGCAGCCCCTGCCGGGTTGAACGCGTAGACCACGGGGGGTTGGCCGCGTGCCGCACGTCGCCGCCCGGTCATGTGCACAAGCCCCTCGCATTCGAGTTCCGCCATCAGGTTCGAGACGGTTTGCGTGCTCAGACCCGAGGCTTTGGCAATCTCTGCGCGCCCGGCCCCTTCACCGCTTTGCAAATGCCCCAACACAACGCGCCGATTATGCGCCTTGGTTCTTTCTGCGTTTTTTCCGGCGATTTGGGCGGGGGGAAGGGGCATGACACAGCCTTAACTCAAAACATTTGAATAAAGTATTGATCTTTGAAGCGAAGGCGTCAACACTCTGTGACAGAAGAATTGCCCCAAGCAGAAGGGCGCGCCGAAATTCAGGCCCCAAAACCCAGGCCCCAGAACAGAAGGGCCGCCAATGGAGAGGAAATCATGAAAACCTTTAAGACATTGACCCTTGCTGCGGCCACCAGCCTTGCAGCCCTTGTGGCAGCAGCCCCAGCCAGCGCCGTCGAGATTGAATATTGGCAATACATCTTTGATGCACGCATCACGGCGATGGACACGTTGATCGCGAATTTCCAAGCCGCGAACCCCGATATTACCGTCAAGCAAAGCACCTTCCCCTATGCCGATTACCGCACCAAAGTGGCAGCCGCGATCCCTGCGGGTGAAGGCCCGGATGTGGTGCAGCTGTTTTACGGTTGGCTGAACGACTATGTGCAGGCCGATCTGATCCAACCTTTGCCCGCTGCGAATTTCCCCGCCGCAACGATCGAGGCGGAATTCTTTCCGATGGTTCAGGCCATGAAGATCGACGGGCAATATATGGCGCTGCCAACGGCAGTCCGCTCGCTGGCGCTGTTTTACAACAAGCGGATGTTCGATAAAGCTGGCATCACCGAACCCCCGAAGACGCTGGATGAACTGGTCGAAGCGGCCAAGAAGATGACGGCCAAGGATGGCGCGGGCAATATCACAGCCGAAGGTATCACCTCTGGCATGACCGCCCAAGACCACCATTGGTGGCGCGAGGTTTTGGTGCGCCAATTCGGCGGCGAGCCTTATTCCGAAGACAGCACGGCTGTGACCTATAATTCCGAAGCCGGGGTTAAGGCGTTGGAATTCTATACCAATCTTGAAACGGTGCATGGTGTGACTGCCTCGACCTTCATGGACGAGCCGCAAGCCGCGTTCAAAGCTGGTCGGGCTGGGATGCACATTGACGGCTCGTTCCGCATTGGCGCGCTGAAAAGCACCAAGGGTTTGGATTGGGGCGTGGCCGAACTGCCAGCGGGGCCGGATGGCCGCAAATCGAACTACGCCTCTTACTGGGTGAACGCGATTACCACTAAAGCGGAAGGCGAGAAATACGAGGCTTCGGTCAAGTTCATGGAATATATCACCTCGGATGAGGCGATGCAGATCTGGCTGGATACGGTTGGTGAAATGCCGGCCAAACCTTCGGCAGCTTTGACAGAAGCCAATTTGGCAGACCCGGTTTTCGGGCCTTTTGTGGCGGGTCTGGACTATGCCCATACCACTGTATTCGCAGACGAATCCGGTCAACGCCAAGTTCTGGTTGATGCGGTTAGTCGTATTTTCCTAGAGGGGCAATCAGTGGCAGACAGCCTTGCAGTATCGGCTGAGGCCGAGCAGGTTTTGCTGGACGGTTATTACAAAAAATAAGGCTATGGGGCGGCTGAAAATGCCGCCCCTGTCTGCACCTCGGGGGCTTTGATGAAACTTTACCGCAACCTTTCGATCGGCCAAAAGCAGGTGGTCTGGGCTTGGGGCTTTCTGGCCATACCGATCCTGTTTTATGTGGTGATCCGGTTTTATCCGACCTTCAATGCCATCGTCCTCAGCTTTCAAAGCTGGAACCTGCTTGGCCCCCGCGAATGGGTCGGCACCGACAATTACATCAAGCTTTTCAACGACCCGGTGTTTTGGAAAGTGTTTAAAAACACCTTTATCTACCTGATCCTTGGCACACCGATTTCCTTGGTGCTAAGTTTTATCGTCGCCTATCAGCTGGATAAAACGCGGTTTTTGCATTCAACACTGCGTGCGCTTTATTTCCTGCCCTTCCTGACCTCGACGGTCGCTATGGCTTGGGTCTGGCGCTGGTTTTACCAGCCGGTGCCGATTGGCCTGTTCAACAATTTTTTGGCCTCCTTCGGTGTTGCGCAAATCAACTTCCTGAACTCTACCAGCAACGCGCTGCCGGCGATTTTGCTGCCGGCGATCTGGGCCGGTTTGGGTTTTCAGATCATCATTTTTATGGCCGGGCTGCGGGCGATCCCGATCAGCTATTACGAGGCGGCGCGGATCGACGGCGTCTCTAACTGGACCATCTTGCGCGAGATCACCTTGCCATTGCTAAAGCCGACAATCGTGTTTTTGGTCGTGCTGTCGTCGATCGGGTTTCTGCGAATTTTCGATCAGGTCTTCAACATGACCACCAACAATCCCGGCGGGCCTTTGGACAGCACCAAGCCTTTGGTTTTGATGATCTATCAAACGGCGTTTTCCAGTTTTGACATGGGGTATGCGGCGGCGCAGACGGTGGTGCTATTTGCAATATTGCTGGCGGTCAGCCTGATCCAGCTTTGGGTGTTGAGGGAAAAATCATGACCGATACCGGCATCAAAGCCAGTGCCGCGGCATTGATGCGTGAACCGGCAACGCCGCGCGGGCCAAGCAACCCCGGCGCGATCATCCGCTGGACGCTGCTGGCGATGGGCGCGATTGTGATGGTGATGCCGATCATCTATATGCTTTCGGCCTCGATCAAATACCCGTTCGAGCTTTATGAGCTGAACATCATTCCTGAAGAGCCGACCTTCGACAATTATGCGCTGGTTTTGGGGGATGGCCGCTTTGGTCGCTGGTTCTTCAACTCGTTCCTGATCGCCACAATCACCACGATTTCGGCAGTGTTTTTTGACGCTTTGGTCGGTTACGCCCTGTGCAAGTTTCGCTTTCGCGGCCGGATGATCGTGTTTGTCGCAATCTTGTCCACCTTGATGATCCCGACCGAAATGCTGGTGATCCCGTGGTATCTGATGTCGAAAAGCTTTGGTTGGTTGGACAGCTATTGGGGTATCATGTTCCCCGGCATGATGACGGCATTCGGCACCTTCTTGATGAAGCAATTTTTCGAATCCGTTCCCGATGACTTTCTGGAAGCCGCAAGGATCGATGGTTTGAACGAGTTTCAAATCTGGTGGTCGGTGGCGCTGCCGATGGTCACGCCCGCGCTTTCGGCCTTGGCGATTTTCATCTTTTTGGGCAATTGGACGGCCTTTATCTGGCCGCTGATCGTGACCAATAGCCAGGAGCTGTATACGTTGCCGGTGGGCCTCACGACATTCTCGGTCGAGCAAACCGTGGAATGGGAGATGGTGATGACAGGCTCGGCTGTGGCCACGATCCCGACGCTGATCATCTTCTTGATTTTCCAACGCTATATCATTCGCGGCGTGGCAATGGCGGGGTTAAAAGGATGACGGACACAACCATTTTTCCCGATCCAACCTACCGCGACACAGTGCTTGCGCCGTTGTTTGACGCAGCCAAGGATCATTACGCGGGGTCTGTGCGCGCGATCAATCAAGCACATCTGGTGATGCTAGCCGAGGCCAAGATTTTGCCTGCCGATGTGGCGGGCAAAATCGCTGGCGCTTTGCAGGCGATTGATGCTGAACTGGATCTGCCCGCGCTGACCTATACCGGCGCGCACGAGGATTACTTCTTTTTGGTCGAGGCAGAGCTGAAACGCCGTCTTGGCCCCGATGTAGCCGGGGCTTTGCATACGGCGCGGTCGCGCAATGACATGGACCATACCGTTTTCAAGATGGTGCTGCGCGGCCATGCCGACCGGATGATGGACGAAATGCAGGCCTTGATCGATGCACTGATTGCCACGGCTCGGCGGGAACGTGACACGCTGATCGTGGCCTATACTCATGGCCAACCGGCGCAGCCCACCACTTACGGTCATTACCTTGCTGCAGTTATCGAAGTTTTGCTGCGCGATTATGGCAGGCTTTGTGATGCACGCGGGGCGTTGGACCATTGCCCGATGGGGGCGGCGGCAATCACCACATCGGGCTTTGACATCAATCGGCACCGCGTGGCTGATTTGTTGGGCTTTGCAGGCCCGATGCGCAATTCTTATGGCTGCATCGCATCGGTCGATTACGTCACCGGGCTTTATTCGGCGATCAAGCTGGTCTTTCTGCATCTGGGCCGCGTTGTGCAAGATATGCAATTTTGGACCGCGTTTGAGGTGGGGCAGCTTTATGTCCCCAACAGTTTTGTGCAAATTTCCTCGATCATGCCACAAAAACGCAACCCGGTTCCGATCGAACATTTGCGCCATTTGGCCAGCATGACGGTGGGGCGCTGCGACGCGGTGGTCAACACCATGCACAACACGCCTTTCACCGATATGAACGACAGCGAGGGCGAGGTTCAGGTGGCGGGCTATGCTGCTTTTGCCTCGGGCAACCGCGTTTTGTCTTTGCTGACCGCGCTGATCCCGGCCTGTAGCATTCGCCCCGACCGTGTGGCCGCGAACATGGATGCAGCTTGCGTCACCGTGACAGAGTTGGCCGATACATTGGTGCGCAGCGAAGGCCTGAGCTTTCGTCAAGCACACGAGATTGCTGCCATAACCGCGCGTGCCGTGATTGCAGCGGGCGTGCCCTTGGGCCAGGGCCATGCGGATTTCGCCGCGGCCTTTCTGGCGGAAACCGGGCGTGCGCCATCGATGGATGCAGCCTTTTATGCGCAAACCGTGAGCCCCGCGAATTTTGTGGCTCAGCGCAAGCGTTTTGGCGGCCCGGCCCCCGAACCGATGGATGAGGCGCTGATACAATATGGGTATGAGATTGGGGAATGTGCTGCCCTTCAAGCGCTGCGCAAAGCGCGGGTCCAATCGGCACAGACAACCCTTTCCAAAGCCTTTAACGCATTAAACCGGAGCAATTGATGGCGACCTTAAGTTTGCGAAATCTGGTTAAGGCTTATGGCAAAACCGAAGTGCTGCACGCGATCAATCTGGATGTGGAGGATGGCGAATTTGTGGTCTTTGTCGGCCCCTCGGGCTGCGGTAAATCCACCACGCTTCGGATGATTGCGGGGCTGGAAGAGGTCACGCGCGGCGAGGTGCGGATCGACGGTGCTGTCGTTAATCATCTAGAACCGAAAGACCGCAATATCGCGATGGTGTTCCAAAATTACGCGATTTACCCGCATATGTCTGTGCGCAAGAATATTGGCTTTGGACTGCGGACCTCGAAACTCTCGGCGGTGGACCGCGAAAAGCGCATCGAAGAGGTCGCCGCGATCTTGTCGATGACGGATTATCTGGACCGCAAGCCTGCGCAATTGTCGGGCGGGCAGCGGCAGCGAGTGGCGATTGGCCGTGCCATGGTGCGCGACCCGGCGGTGTTTTTGTTTGACGAGCCTTTGTCGAACCTTGACGCGCAATTGCGCACGCAAATGCGGCTAGAGATCAAGAAACTGCATCAACGGGTCGGCAATACGATTGTTTTTGTGACCCATGATCAGGTCGAGGCGATGACGATGGCAGACCGCATTGTGATCATGAAAGATGGTCATATTCAACAGGTTGGAACACCTTTCGAAGTGTTCCACCATCCGGTGAATATGTTCGTGGCGCAGTTCATCGGTGCACCGTCGATGAATATGTTGCCTGCAATATTGGAAAATGGCCGGGTGATCGTGGCGGGGAAAAACATCGATTTGCCACTGGCGGCGGCTGGCGGCGCGGGCGTCACGGTTGGCATTCGCCCCGATGATCTGCGGGTTACCGATGCGCCGGGTCTGTTTACCGGCACGATTTCGGTGTTGGAGCCTTTGGGCGCTGAAACGCTCGCCTATGTCGATATTGGCGGGCAAGAGGTTGTGGCGCGGGCCGATGGGCGCAACCCGCCCAAATTGGGTGCCACCGTGCATCTTAGCGCTGATGTCGCGAATATGCACGTGTTTGCTGCCAATGGTGAGGCGCTGCGGTGACGGCGCAAGCTGCTCATATGGCCGTTTTGTGTACCGGCAGGCTGTATTGCGATCTGGTGATGGCGGGTCTTTCTGCGGCCCCTGAACCGGGGCGCGAGGTCTATGCCAATGGTATGACTTTGGCGGCGGGCGGTGGTGCCTATATCACAGCCGCCTATCTTGCGGCGCTGGGCGTGCGTGTCGGATTGGCCGCGATGTTGCCTGTCGTGCCGTTTGACGCGGCAATCGGCGCCGAGATGCGGGCCTCTGGCATTGATCTGTCGCTGTGCGAACCGGCAGATCCGCAGGCAGACCCGCAAATTACGGTGGCAATGATTACAGATGGCGACCGCGCCTTTGTCACAAGGCGCAGCGGGTTGGCTGTGCCCCGTGGCGTTTTGGCGGCGCTGCAAGCCGGCCGCTATGCTCATTTGCACATTGGCGAGCTGGCCAGCCTGATCGAAACCCCCGGCCTGATTGCTGCGGCCCGTTCGGCAGGGATGAGCGTTTCAGTCGATTGCGCCTGGGATGCAGAGGTTTTGGCGCGCAAGGATCTGGTGGCGCAGATGCGCGGGATCGATGTGTTTTTGCCGAACCGGGCCGAGGCCGAGGCACTGTCGAACCATGCCGCGCTGACCTATCTT